>NZ_JAHPYX010000008.1:0-27755 GCF_019058535.1 Candidatus Borrarchaeum sp. | reverse complement strand
GTATTCCAAAATCGCCTACTTCTTGGGGAATTTCATGCGCAATAACTGAGAGCCCCACAATAATACCAAGTGGTATAGATACCAAGAATCCAGCTGCAATTATAGTCCCGTCTATAAGATTATGAAATGCGTCCCCCATGAGGATCATAGGTCCTGCAGCACCGTGCACTTCACATTCTATGTCATGACAGTGACGCCAAATAACCAATTTCTCAAGAGAGAAAAAAAGAATTATCCCTACTAAGACTGCGAATAAGACTGGAAGGGGACTTATGTACGTTAGTGCATGTGGAATCAATCCTAATAATGCGGCAGCAAGCAAAGTTCCAGTTGCATAAGAGATTAATGAAGAGAGAAAGTCTTTGTGTATTTTTTTCTGTAATAAAAGAAAGCTCGCTGCTGTAATAATAGCGCCTATACTACCTAAAAGACTGAACAATATAATCCATAATATAGGCACTTAACTCCCCTTTTCCTTTTAATCGAACTTTACTAGATCGATTGTGTAATTGATGGATGAATATTTGAAAATTTGACTTATGAATCGAGTGACAATTTAGAACTATACTTAAGAAAATTATGTTTTCTCAGAAACATTGTTGTGCACTGCTTTTCTGATTTTTACGAAAGCGTCAAAGGGTGGACAACCAGGAATTTCAATACCCTCGTAATCTGTCGATTCACATGCGCAATCGCCTACAATAAAATCTAAACTTGATTTCGAATATGGCTCGGAAGGGTTTTTACCAACAATAACTTGCATATCTTTGACTAGCGAAATGTCTCCTTTCTTGTGTAGAGATTGTAGCGCGGTTTTGACGATTGCCTTGCAATATTGACAAGTTCCACCTTCATACACATCCACTTTATCATATACGCCACTTATAGCTAAATCTGGTAACGCAAAGTGGTGTTTTACCTTGTCTAGTGGATCGCCAACTATATTTATATGATCACGTCTCCCTTCTCCCAATCCTTGTGCGTTTGCTAATCGTACATGTGCAATACCAAATGGATCAACGCCCATTATGTCACAACCAACTGCATCACAGGCAACAATATCTGGAGACGCAACAAGCGTGTTCAGATATACGGGAGTTCCAAGTCCAGGACCATGACCTTCCATCGCTATCGTTCCATCTATAATGTTCAGGGTAAATTTGTCTTTAACGCATCTGTAAATGTCAACTAACTTCTGGTGGAGGTTATCAAGATGAGCATATGTTTTTTGAGAGTCATGGATGATACCCTGCAAATTTTTAAGGCAGAGCGTCACGGTTGTCATATGGTGAGTTTTCATAACAGGAACATTAATGACATGGTCTACATCAAAAATAAGTTTAGAAATTAATGGTTTTCTTAGGACTTTGTTTTCTGGATTTTCAACCTCGACAAATTCGTACTGGTCGAGATCGACCACTTCTCCCCCAGCTTCATTTACTGCCTTATCTAAACCTGTACCTTCAAGTATTCGTTCCCAAGATCGATTCATGATGTGTTTTGTCGGGTACGAAGCGCTATCTCCAACTAAGATCTCTTCTGCATCAGTTAAGTACGAGGTTATAAGTGTCTTAATTACATCTTTATTTGTTGTTATAGGTGCAGGGCGATTATGTGCAATATTGGGTTTTATTAAGATCTTACCCTTTAGCGGGAGATAATTCGATAATTCGCTAAATTTAAAACCGCCCAGCAAATCAACTAACTTTTGAACAGCATTTTCTGGATTTACGCCTTTTGCGACAGTTACAGTTGGAATTAGTTCTACCCCCCGAAGTTTCAGCGAATTAGTTAAACAACATGAAGTTATAAATTTATGCAAATACACATAGAATTGACAAAAGTCTTCTATACCGATTTTAATAGAATAATGCAAGACTTTAAACAATATAAGCAAGTCAACTTAAGAAGGTATCCTCAGAAAGTAAAAAAATGCATACTTAGGCTTTGCAATAGACCTAAAGCAATTTGAGAATGTTTTCGAATCTTTAAGGTCGCCCTATACGTGATTTAATTGATTTTAGGAGACATGACGGACATATTCTTTTACAAAATTCACATTTCACATGCATTTCAGTTTATGAGAAAATATGTGGCTTAGGAGATCACTATTTTTAAATATAGCTTAGATAGAATATATTATATAAGAAGAAGTTATACTTCAAGTCTATACGCAACTAACGTCCTTAATTGGAATTTAGTGGATTATAATCTCTTCTCAAATAATTTTTTGAACTTAAGAGAGCTATTAAAAATATGACTTACATAATGTGAAATTCAATGGATGTGTGTGAGAACATGGGTACCTCATTTTTTGGATTCGAAAGACCTAGTGGCGAAATTGGTGTGCGAAATTATGTGGCGGTTCTTCCAACCGTAGGGTGCGCCAATGAGGTGGTTCTTGAAATCACTAGGCATGTGAGTGGCACAGTAGGACTAACACATCGTCAAGGATGTCTAAAACTGCCTCCAGATCTTGAACAGGTAAGTAAAACAATTATTGGTCTAGGAAAGAATCCTAATATAGCGGCTGTTTTGTTGGTTAGTTTAGGTTGTGAAAGTGTGTTTCCAGATAAAATAGCAGACGAAATTGCTAAATCTGGAAAACCTGTTGATTTAGTAGAGATTCAAAAGATAGGAGGCAGTACAAATGCATGTGCAACAGGCATTGAAATCGCCTCTGAAATGGTACTAGAAGCATCACAAATAAGGAGAAATGAATATGACACCTCCGAATTAATGTTATCTACAAAATGCGGGGCATCGGATGCAACATCAGGACTTGCTTCAAATCTTGCGGTAGGGGCAGTAGCTGATAAACTAATAGAAGATGGTGGTACGTTTATACTTGGTGAGGTATGTGACATTATGGGTTCCGAAGACGTCTTGGCAGCACGTGCTGTAACTCCCGAAGTGGGTAATGAAATAATTGCCATGGTAAAAGATCTGATATTTAGGGCGCAAGCAGTCGGTATGGATGCTGTAGGTGGGCAATTAACGGAGGGAAATAAGAGAGGTGGACTCACTACTGTCAAGGAAAAGGCTTTGGGTGCAATTGCTAAGGGTGGTTCGACTCCAGTAAAAGGAACAATAGGATACGCTGAAAAACCGCCTGGAAAAGGACTTTATGTTATGCCGACCCCAGGACGGGGATATGAGAATCTTACTGGTGTAGCGGCAGCGGGCTCTCAACTTATGCTATTTACTACAGGGCTAGGCGCACCAGAAGGGCATCCGATCATGCCAGTTATCAAGTTAACGGGAAATATCAACACATGGGAGAATTTACGATCACATATGGACTTTAACGTTAGTGGAATAATCGAAGGCACAGAAACTGTCGAGCAAGCAGGTGAACGATTGTATGAAGAAATGCTAAACGTAGCCTCTGGGAAATTGACGAAAGCTGAGATCCTAAAGTATAATGAGGGCATGGAAATCTTGACCTATGGTCCTACAATTTAAGACAAAAGGAGGAGAGTTCAAATGAAACAGGTCATACTTGTTAATTCTAAGGATAATGTCGTAACAGCTGTTTCTGAGATCCTAGAAAATACCACAATTTCTGTAAACGATCAAACAATTACAGTAAAGCAATCAATTTCCTTTGGACATAAAATCGCTATTGATGATATCAAAAAGGGGGAAGATATAATAAAGTACGGAGAATCCGTAGGCATGGCGAAGGAAGATATCGCACAAGGGGGATGGGTGCACACTCATAATGTTGAAGAAACATATCGCCCGCCGGAATAAATAAAACAAAAACATGGAATAGGAGAAAAGAATGTTTTTAAGCAAAGATGAAGAGCGCATGTTTGATGGGGAGTATGGAACTGGCGTAGAAAAAGCTATGAAGTTACTGGTAAAATACGGTGAAGCTTTTGATGCAGAAAGAATGGTGAACGTCACAAGTGTGCATAACATGCCTCTCGAGCCTTACAAGTTATTGCTTGAAATGACGGAAGGCGCAAAACCAAATCCTAACGTTCTAACCACAATTCATGCCTTTATGTCAGCATTTGATCCGACTTGCTGGAAGGAAATGGGCATCTCTGAATCATTTGCCGAAAAGGAGTTAGACCTTTTCAATAAGCGGCTTGAGATTTACAAGAAAATGCAGTGGTTACAAATATTCACATGTGTTCCCTTTCTTGTTGGTAATCTTCCTAAAAAAGGAGATATTTGCAGTTGGATCGGCTCAGGCCTTCAAATTTTTTGTAATTCACTTCTTGGGGCAAGAACTAACAGAGAAGGGTCAACTAGTACCTTAGCAAGTGCAATCACAGGTAAAACCCCTTTAACTGGATTATTAGAAACCCAGAATAGATATGGCCAAATTTTAGTAGAACCAAAGGGTCTTGATTTCAAGAATTTCTCTAATGAAGATTTTGGAGCTTTTGGTTACTATATCGGTGCGCTAGCACGAAATCAGAATGTTGTTATTAATGGGATGCCTAATCTTTCAGTTGAACAATGTAAATTCCTTTTCACCCCTCAGCCAGTTTCTGGAGCAGTTGGACTATGCCATGTTGTTGGAGTCACACCTGAAGCCCCAATAGTCGATCAAGCATTTGGAGATAACATCCCTGAAGAAAGAATAACTGTTGACAAAAAGTGCATAGAAGAAGCTTGGGAAGCGTACAGTACAGCGCGTAGTGATAAAGTTGATTTGGTAATTTTCGGATGTCCACATTGCTCGATCTCTGAAATCAGAAACATTGCAGTATTATTAGGAAATACAAAAACTGCTAGAGATACACGATTATGGTTAGCTACAGCAGACCAAATAAAGTTATTAGCCACCCGTATGGGATACACAGGCATTATAGAAAATGCTGGCGGTGTTTTTTCAAGCTCCTGCATGGCATCTATTCCAGAAGCACCTTTTCCAGACGATATTGAAGTGATTGCAACGAATTCAATAAAGGCTGCTCATTATATCACCAGACTAACTAAAGGAAAAATAGATGTGTTGTATGGAACTATGAAAGATTGTGTAGCTTCAGCAATTAGTGGAAAATGGGTGCATTTAAAATGATATTAACGGGTCATATAATCAATAAAGGAAAAGCAGAAGGCTATGCAATCGTTGTAAACACACCATTTAGTTTTATCGGGGATTTTGACCCGACAACAGGAAAACTTCTAATGAGCGAAAAAATGGGTGAATATATGAGGGGGAAGGTTCTTGTGTGTCCTACAGGAAAAGGCGGAACATTAGGTCCATATGTTGCGTATGATGCTATGATTCGTGGAACTGCACCCGTTGCGATAGTATGTGATATAGCAGATCCCATTTTGGCTCTTAGTGCCATTACCATCGACATTCCAATGATTGATAACTTTGATAAGAATCTACTAAAAGAATGTTGCACAGATGACTACATTAAGGTTAACGGCGATGACGGAACCGTTGAAATAATCAAAAAATAAGACTTATGCCTAACAATTCAAGACTTTTGAAGTACTTCGTCCATGGCTCCAGAACGATAGCCAAGGAGATCAAGCGTCACATATTTATAGCCTAACTTCTTTAACTGCTTCGATAAACTATCCATTTTTTCAAAATCAAAGAATTTATTGCGTTCTGCAGAGCCTACTTCAATTCTGGCAATTTTTCCGTTTTCATGCTCACGTACTCTTACCTGTTTAATCCTAAGTTCATTACGGATATAAATTTCCGCTTGTGCTATTCGTTTAAATCTTTCTTCAGAAAGTGTTTCCCCGTACGGAACCCGACTCGCCAAACATGCCATCGCAGGTTTTTCAGCAGATGGTAAGTTTAATAATTTTGCAAGCGCACGAATTTTTTCTTTATTTAGACCGCGTTCTGCTAATGGTGACCAAACTTGTAATTCTCTTGCGGCACGTATTCCAGGACGATGTTCATCAAAATCCTCAACATTCGTACCGTCAGCCACTGCTTCGTACCCTTCCTTTTCTGCAAATTCAAACAAATCACTGAATCGCAACTTTTTACAGTGATAGCAACGATCTGGAGGATTTTGTAATATTGCTGGATGTTCAAGTTCATTTAGAGGGACAATAATGTGTTGTATCCCTATCTGCTGGGCGACTTCCCTTGCAGTTTGAACTTCGTCTGGAAACATCATCGGAGAATCGACAGTAACTGCAACTGATCTATCACCTAGAGCCCGATATGCCAGTGCTGCAACCACACTACTGTCCACACCTCCAGAAAACGCGACTACTACGCTACCCTTTTTCTTGAAATCTTCTAGTAACGTTTCTAGTAATTTCTTAGGATCTTCCAATCGCGCGTTCATCTATATTAGCCCCATTATAATTATTTGCCATTATCTCTTCTAACACGAATCGCTCCCTCAGGACATGCCTCTGAGCAGATTCGACAGTCTTTTCCCTCGCCTTCAAGGCAATTTTTTATATTTTCTTCATTTAATTGACAATTACCAATAAATCGTATAGCTCCAACAGGACAGACATTTTTACACAACTCGCAACTCCACCCAGACCCATCAAAGCGTTTGCATATATCAATTCTTTCCTCAGAAATGCCACTCTTACCATTGTGAATTCTATAGATTGGTTTCTCTCCAAAATCCTCAACAGGACAAATCGTTATGCAGTTTCCACAGCCTAGGCATTTTTCTTTTTCCACTTCTATTCCGTGCACTTCCACCAAATAAATCTCGCTAGGACAAGCTTGTACACAAATCCTACACAAATTGCATTTTTCCTGATCTATGTTAATTAATACCAATTCAAAGACTCCAATAACGTTTACCACGTAGCCAAGCAAGAAAGCACCACTGCCTCAGCATGGTGATGAATTGCGTGAGTGAGTGTTCACTTTCATCACGTGCATCGAAGGGTCTCCCTGACTTTATATAGGTGGTATGAATAAGGTATTAATGGCTATTGGAGGGATAAAACGCACACTTGCAGATAAGGTGCATGCTCCGATGGTCTCACCATCGTGAACCGTACCTACGGGGCATAGGGATGTTAAGCCTGTGGAGATAAGACCTCCGTAACCCGTCAAGGGGATCGAGTCTGTCGTTGAAGCAGGAAGCCTCAAAGCTTTAGCACGAGGTAGCTCACCACGTAGCTTCTTGGAATTTACGAAAAACCTTTTGAATAGGTTCACCTAAGACTTCAATCTTTTGAAGGTCTGTTGTTCCAAAGCCATTTTGTGCCGCATATTTAATATGTTTTATCTTATCTGCATCGAATCCCATAATCGTGGAAGCGACAGTGTCTACGGATGCTAAATCTTTTCCTGCGATTATCATATCCATGCGTACGGGATCTCCAGCTGTGGGTCCAAGTCCTTCCATACCCACAATACCATCAATTACCGCTAAATCGGGTTTAATGAGTGTATTAAGATCGACAATCGCTTTATGCACGCCCACACGATGCGAGTTATATTTTTCATTTTGATACATGCAGCCCTTAAGATTTTTTAAGCTTAGAGTTACAGTACAAGCGTCATGTGTTTTTAATACTGGCACACTAATAAATTTATCACAATCTAACACAGTTTTAGCAAGTTTTACTTCTTTGAGGGCTAATGCTCCTTTTATTGAAACTTCGACAGGCGTATCTGCATTAAAATCAACAATATCGACACCTTGCCCCTTCATAAGAAGTTTGTATTTTGTCCTATAGAAAACTTCTTCCGTATTATAACCAACAATCGGGCTTTCGCCAACGATAGGTATGCCGCCGGCACTCTTCACTAACCCGATTAATTTTAAAACGACCCTCGGATTTGTTGTGGCTCCTGTATTACTTTGCTTTGGGGCGGCAAGGTTTGGTTTGATTAAAACACGGTCGCCTTTATCAATTATTTCCTCAAGTCCTCCAGCAAGGACAAGGTTCACTGATCTTTCAACCATGTCTTCGATGTTTCCGTCTTTCAATACTGATACGACGTCCAAGATATACCCTCCTGTTTTTTTAATATCCCTGTTTTTTAAAAAAGAATGTGTTGAAGGCAACTTTAATTTTAACTACTATAGTCCAAAAATGGATATTTATAAGAAATCAGAAAGTTTGGATGGGCATTGGTGGTGGAACAACGGAAAATAACTCAATTAGAAAATAGAAAATCTAATTTAATGCTTTTTTGCCCTTGAAATTATTGTTTCTTTAATCTTCTAATAGGAAAATTTAGATTAAGATACCACTATCTGTGAGTTTAATCTTAACAATAAGTTTCTAAGTTTTTGCTGTGCTTTTCCGATTTTTTCCATTTCTATAATATCAATAGGGATATCGATTAACGTAGATAAGCCGCTAATTGCTTCAAAATAGTCTTTTCCCATCATTACAAAAATTGTTCTGTAGTTTCCTCCATTCGCAACAATCAATTTCAATTTAGATAAAACCCTATCTCTAAGTTCGTGTGCTTTTTGTCTTGTCATGCGTTCCTCATAATAAGAAATCTCATCTGTTGCTCTTAAAAGACCATATTTTGCTGAGATTATGAGTACATCAACATTTTGCCCTAATCCTTCTCTAAATGCTTTTCGTAAAGTCAGAAAAATCTTGCCATCATATCCTTGTATTGCAGGGAGTGTTATTTCTTCATTGTTTCTCAGTTGACTATTCTTTGTTTTCGAACATGAAATAATCAACAGATGTCTCCCAGATAATTCCAAAGTGTTAAGCTCCTTTGAAAATGCCGATAAATTTCAAAAATTCTATATTCAAGTGTTTTTGTCGGAATATTTTATAAAATAAATAATAAAACGATTTTGTATCATCTGGTTATTACTTTTGTCGGTATTTTATAACAAAAGGAGAGCTAATAATTTTTTCAACTTTGATCGAGGATTTCCTAACGACAAAATAAGATAACGCTTTGATCGTTAGATCTTGTGTTAATTAGCAACCAAAAAAATGTGTAAATACAAAATTGTTCTGTGAAACTCAAAATTATTATTTTTATGATCTTTAGAAGAAAATACAATAAATGCAAGTAACATGCGGGTATTTCATTCGTACCATTCGGAAAATACGCTTTTAATACATTTGATTATAATGACTTACAGGTTCATTATGAAAAGCAGATTTAAGTTAAGAATTGTAAATTAAATACAGTTACTCATTCAAATCTTATGTAGTTTTTATAGCATTATTTGCCAACATTAATTAAAGTCTAATTGGGGAAAAACATGAATTCTTCACAGATTCGCAATGTTGTTGAATCTGACATCAGATTAGAAAAACTTGAGTCCCTTCTGCCTCATGAGAAAACGGCTTTTAAAATAGTTGATCAATTAGCGCAAGAAATAGAAAATGATGGTTTTCAGAAAGACCCCATAATCGTTGAGCGCGATAGTAGTGTTGTATTAGATGGAATGCACCGCCTTGCGGCTTTTAAAAAACTTTCATGCAAAACCGTTCTTTGCTATTGTGTACCCTACAAGGATGTAAGTGTTAATCGATGGTACAGGCGGTTCATATCGAATCAGACAATCCCGTCAATACAAATGATTGAAAGCATCCAAAGATTGGATAAATTTGATATTGCATACACAAAGAATCCTCAAGAAGCTGTAAAATTGATAAACGAAGGAAGCGTTGCTGGTGCGTTGATTACAAAGGAAAAATCCATTCTTATTAACAGTAAGGAAGAGGTCAAGGATCTTGTAGAAATTTTTAATCATCTTATTCTTATCGAGGTACTTTTCAAATTCCATTTTAATATTGAAGTCAAATATAGTTCAAAAATTGAGATCGAAAAAAAAGATGTCGTAGGAGTGCTCGTGCCACCAATTATAAACAAAAAAGATGTAATAATGGCAGCAAAAAGCGGTATTTTGTTCCCACTTAAAAGCACACGTCACATAGTTAAAATACGTCCGTTATCGATCGATTTACCACTTAAATTTTTGCATGGAGATGATATCAACACAAAAACAGAACACCTAAGCATTTTTCTTCAAAAAAAGAAGATACATTTTCATCCAAAGGGTATGGAAATCAGAGGAAGAACCTATGATGAATCTGTACTTTGCTATGAATGAGCTACATTGAGTAGAACTTTTATATCATCACCTAGTGATACCCTTGGAGAGTAACCTGTCTTGCCAATGGAATTAGCTTCAAGCGGTATCAAAGAACTAGACAAACTCTTGGGTGGACCAGGAGTGCCAAGAGGCACGCAAATCTTACTTGAGGTTGAAACAGGTACCAGTCCATTGCTATTTGTAGAAAAATGGTTGTATGAAGGATTACGCCAGAAAGATGTCTGCTTCTTTTATTCTTATGATTATTCTGTTGACGAAATACTTCGGAAATACAAGGAATTTGGGATTGTTCCAGAGGAGTTCCTGAAAAAAGGGAAAATTGTAGACTTTTGGACAAAAGGAGGAGAATATGTACGGGATTTTTCAAAACATATAATCACGATCGGTGAGCCCAATAATGCAAACCGCATCATGGACGTAATGCATGGAATTTGGATGTGGTATCGAGAGCAGGATCAAGGAAAACAGTCAAAGAAAACTCTCGTAAGAAGCGCAACCTCTTCTCTTTCGACCATTGTGATGACCTTTGGGTTTGAAAAGACATATAAGCTGGCCAAAGAAATAACCCAAGTTGCAAAAACCGAAAATGCAATTACTTTGGATGTGATAGGAACCGGAATGCACAACCCGATGGAATTAAAGACTTTTGAGTTCCTCTATGATGCTGTTATTCGTTTAGAAACAAAGGAAATAAATGGAGAACTTGCAAGATATCTTCGTGTTTTTAAATCACCAATTCTTGACTATATAACTAAAAAGATCCCCTACGGCTTTACTAAGAATGATATAGTGTTTTAGTAACCTAAGAAAGTGAAATAGTATACAATATTGAGAGGTTTTTCTTATCATTTAGATTCAAAGAATTAAATACATCAAATTCCATTCTATTATTTACTAAACACTGGAAATTTTGCTACTTGAAAGAGATTCCTTTTTTTACCAAAAAGATTATCATTGGAAATAGAATTTAAAAATAAACCAATAAACAGTTCAAATGATGTTTGATTAATGGATTCGCTAGGTGTCTTTGATGAGATTTGAAGCGGACGTGTTCTTTGAATTTAGCAAAAAACTGCCCACAGAGGCAGTAGAATCCTTAACAGAATTTCTTGAAGATGCAAACAACTCATTTCTTAAAAAGGGCGTTCCAGAAGGTAAAGAAAACGAAGGAACAACAATAGAAGAATATCAGATACAGCCAGAAGGCGTTTTTTTAAACTTAAACAGTGGTAGATACGTTAGAGCGCATACAGGCATTATGCGACTTAATAAAGAATTGTCTACATTTTTAGGAAAGAAGTACCAATTAGGTGTAAGAAGAATTGAGATTCAACGATTTGAAATCACCATGGAACTGGAAGAAGCGCCATTAGAGCCAATGACTCTTCCATTTACTGATAAAATCGATTTTACGGGTAATCAGGCTCATATCATTCTAAATCCAAAAGATATTGATGAAACAGCACTAAAAAAGAACTATATTGATAAATTGCTTAATCGAATGGAAGAAAAAATCAGAACACAGAGTATGGGAGGTAAAGCTGCATTTTCTGAAACTGTCAGGCGAAGTGAAAAAAAATTAGACAAGTATAGAATTAAGATAGATCCTACTGAACAAGCTGTAGGAAGAGGATGGGTAAAAGAGTTCCCAGGTGCCGGCGTCTGGACAATCATGCCTCCTTTTACAGCACTCATCCGAGCTATTGAGCAACTTGTGATCGATAAGATAATCAAACCTATGGGGTTTGTCGAAACCATCTTTCCGCGATTGATCCCATTAGAAGTTGAAAGAAAAAAAGGACAGCTTGCGATTCCAAATGAACTATTTTGGGTATGTCCTCCGACAAGTAGGAATCCTAAAGACTTTGAAGAATATGTAGACTATGTTGAAATCACAGGTACTACTAATCCTGAAATGTTACAAAAAATGCTCAGACCACCCATGTTTGGTCTCTCTTATGCTCAGTGTGAGCCTTTCTATGAAATCTTTCAAAAGGAAATAGTGGATATAGACGATCTTGAAAATAACCCCATAAAGTTCTTTGATAGAAATGGTCCTACTTGGCGTTGGGAAGGAGGAGGGCTAAAGGGACTAGAGAGATTAAATGAATTTCATCGGATCGAATTCACCTATATGTCATCGCCAAAAAAAACTATCGATATCAGAGATGAAATTCTCGAACGCTCAGAGAAAATAATAAACGATATCTTTGATTTGGAATACCGAATTGACAAAACCACAGCAGTTTATCTTGAGCATGCCGGCGCTACAGAAAAAGATGAAACAGAGGAATTTGTGAAGACATATGACCTAACAGCAATCCTACCTTTTGAAACGGCTAGCAGACCAGAAGCAGAACTAGAAATATCATCCTATCATGTTCACACTGACTTCTATGCAGGAAGATTCAATTTTAAAGATAAAGCGAACAGAGATGTCTGGACGGGGTGCGTGGGGATCGGTCCATCACGATGGGCATATGTATTCGTCATACGTCATGGATTTGATTTTGAGAAATGGCCGAATGAAATCAAAAAATATATCGGCGATGAACTTCCAAGAACCCCACAGCTTGTTACTTGGCCAAAAAAATGAGCACTATGATTCCAATAGATCGAATACCTAGTAGTCCGGGTACGTATACGCTAATTATCAAATTGAATCAAGAGATTAAAATTGAAGTTGGAAAATTGGGGATATATAAATTCCCTAGCGGAAACTATGTATATACCGGTTCTGCTCTTGGAAAAGGAGCAGTTGGTCTCGGAGGGCGATTGCAACGCCATATATCTAAAGTAAAAACCCTCCATTGGCATATTGATTACTTTCTTAATGTAAAGGAATCTCAAATAAACCACATCGTATTTTTTGAATCAAATAAGCAATATGAATGTATGATAATTAAAGAACTCTTATCGTTAGGCGGAAAAATAGTTGTAAGAGGGTTTGGTGCATCTGACTGTAAATCTGGATGCAAAAGTCACCTTCTTTTCTTTGAAGATAATAAACAAAGAGTTCGTAGAATTGTAAAAAAAGCATATGAAGCAATAGCATCTAGCAATGATATTATTAAGGAGTATTCTCCAGAAGGGATCTCATGAAAAATCAATTTAACGACACTATCGATGAAGGCAAATTCAAAGTCAACCTACACGCTATTACTTCAGGTGATGATTTAACAGTTATTATTGGCGGTGGAGTAAAACCACATATTGGTTCCGTGGTCATAGCTTGCCCTAATAAGAGTAAGAACGTTAACTATACCATCTGGACGGATGAAGGGCATAAAGATAACGTTATTGCTGAAGACATTGCAACGGAATTAATGAAGAATTTTGACTTTGACAAAAATGTTGTCGTCATAGCAGGTTTACATATTGATCACGCGACTAAAGAAGATATTAATCGACTTGTCAAAAACTCAAATAGTCTTGTCGAGAATTTACTTGTGAGTGACTTTTTCAAGGGTCTACTCATCTAAATAAAAGCAAATCACTACAAATCATTACAATACTTATATATTTACAGCTATTTTATTGGTCCATAAATAGTCTATAGGAGTTGTGAAACTGCAGGGAAGACGTTCATTGAAACAAACTTTGTTAGCGCCGCATATGATGATTCTTTATTTGCTTATAATAATTACAGCTATAGGTGCTATGTTGAGGTTACATAAGTTAGGGCGCCCAAGCCTAGGGAATGATGAAGCATCATCAATCCTAGACAGTAGAGGTAAACTGTACAACATATCTCATCCTCCGCTATCCTATGTGATCCTTAGGTTATTTGTAGAAACCCTTGGGACAAATGAGTTTACTATTAGGCTTCCTTCCTGTTTATTTGGCATCGCCACGATTCCCTTGATTTATTTTTTTGGGAAACAACTGTTCAGCGAAAAAGAAGGATTAGTGGCTTCCTTTCTTATTTCTGTATCTCCGTGGCACATCTATTGGTCTCAACAAGCAAGAATGTATACAGAATTGGCCGTTTTTACCCTATTAGCCTTGTCTTTTTTTTATCAAACCACATATAAAGAAACGGCCACACCCTACGTGTTTTCTGCTATATTCACCGTTTTAGCTTTTTACACACATTATTCTGCCATTCTTATACTAGCAATATTAGTCTTCTGGCTAATTTCCAAAGGTTTTCTTCGCAGTGATCAGTTTCGCCTTAATTATAAATATCTTACGATTTTCTTTGGTATTTTCTTTATCCTTAGTTCAATCCTGTTTTTTACTACAATTCTCCAGACGATAGAGTTTAAATTTGGAGAAAATACGCTCAGATGGGGACTGCCCATCGATGAGCTTTTTAAGAGGTTGGTTCAATCCGATCTTGGGATAATGTTGTCTGTATTTTCTGTTGCAGGTGCACTTTACCTAGTTTTACAAAAAAGTAGTACTGGCTTTTTATTGACAGCTTATGCCTTAATTCCGCTGATTACTTTCGCTTTGCTTACTTTTATTATTAGTATTGACACTCGATATATTGTTTTTGCTTTACCCGCGTATGCGTTATTGTCGGCTCACCTAGTAACAGAATCCTTTGAGAAAATTAGGAAAAGCGAAAGCAAAAATGAATTTCGCGGTTTAATATTAAATCTCGATAAAAACAAGATCCTGGCTTTTGGCTTTTTATTTGCGATAGTTCTTAGTGTAAACAACCTTTATACTTTTTATTTCTCTTATTATAGGTATAAAGCTCATGCAGACTGGAAAAGTGCATGTGCATATGTTGAAAATCACATGACAACAGAGGATCTCATTGCTGCCACAGGTGATAAAGCGGTCTATTATTATCTAGGAAAAATCGATTTCAACCTATCTATCGAATTATTTAAACCTGGCACTTTTGATGAGATAAAAAATGCTAATGAACGAGTATGGCTTCTTATCTCAGGTACGCTGGGTGCTATAGATCCTGATGCTGAATTCAGAGACTGGATTGCGAATCACTGTAAACTAATGAAGACAAAAAATCAGATCAGCATTTATCTCTTTACTCCTTAAAATTAATAATTGAAAAAACTTCAGACAATGCTAAGAAAAACCAATATAGTAATGAATGAAACAAAATTATGCGAGATCTCTCAAAGCTGTTATCATCATAAAGAAGCTGCAATAGAAATGGTGGAAGTTCATTACAAGAATTTATAGTCATAGCGACTTGCACATCGATGATCAACAAAAAAAGATATCAATCAACTTGTTATGAATTCAAGTGAACTTGTCAAAAATTTTTTTGAGATTGCCTTTCTCAAAGTCGTAATCGCCTAGAAAAGAACTGAAATATATTAATCTGTTTTATTCGTCCATTTAGCCTTCCAGAAAGGAGTGCAAGTCTATTTGCACTTTTGCCTTATCTTGTCCTAAATTGACCCTTATACATATCAGCAAGTCGACCTAGGATGTCATACGCGTGCAATTATACTTGGACAGAATTCAGTTTTCTCGAATTCTTCACACTCTCTGTTCTCGTTTATATGGGAACAAGCAATTAAGATCTCTATAACAAGCCTTTTCTTGACACTAGATCATTTCCATTAATTATAGTGAATAACCAAATTCAATAGTCCAAAAGATTAAATATCAATTTAGTCATCATCCGTGTCAGTTTGAACTACCACGGCCTAAAGGCTCGTGGATTCCTCCTTCAGCGAGGACTGCCTGGTATTGGTAGAAGGTCTTACATCCTCTTCAGAGGCGTGACTTCCCGTAGTCCCTACGGTAGACGTATCATGGTCGTCGGTTGTTGCGATTACCATGATTCCGATTTCTTCTTGTAATATTCTAATGCCTTCGCCTGTAATATTGTCCACCGCATTGATATCTCGGTGGTGAGTAGTGCCGCAATGTTTACAAGTCCAGACTCGATCGTTCAGTTTAAGGTCATTGTTTATCTGACCGCAGATCGAGCATAGTTTGCTGGACGGGGAAAAGCGGTCAATCAGGACGAAATGCTTGCCCTTCCAGTACATTTTATAGTACAAATATACCCGAAACTGATACCACGAGAAGTCCAGCGTGATAGACTTACTAAGACCTGAGTTGAATTGCTGCATCCCCTTGATGTTGAGATCTTCTAGGATAACGGCATCGTGTCTCTCGCTCAAGTCATGGGTGATCTTGTGAAGCCAGTCATGCTTTCGATTGTTAATCTTCTCATAAACCCCTGCCAGTTTGAGTCGTGCCTTCTTCCGGTTCTTTGACCTCTCTTTCTTGCGCGATAATTCCCTGTGATGTTTCTTGAGGCGTTTCTCCTCTTCCCTATAAAATCGAGGGTTCTCGTACTGCGTATGTTCGTCGATCAGGAAGTGCGTTGTCGACATATCAAACCCTGCTATATCCTCGCTGTTAAGTACTGCCTTCTTAGGTGGTATTTCAACATCACACACCACCTTCACCGACACAAAATACTTGTGGGTGGCAGTCTTACCGATGGTTATGTGTTTGATCGGATTACTGATCATGCGGTTATCTCTATAGTTGACCCAACCAACCTTCGGAATACGAATCTTCCTTCGCTGGTGGTCAATCCGTATGCTGTTGTTGATATTATACGTGGTATAGGTTTGTGGGTAGCATTTCTTGGACTTAAACCTGGGAAAGCCCACTTCCCTGCTCGTTTTAAGTGCTTCAAAAAAGTTCTGGTAGGCGGCAAACAGGTGGCGGTTCGCAGTTTGCAGTGCCTTAGAGTCCACTTCTTTAAGAAACGGGTACTCTTGCTTGTAGTATTTCTCAGTTTTGTACTTATAACTGTAGAGGGCGTCCTAATCGTCTTTTAATTGAGCATATACCTTGATATGTTCTTCCAGCATCTTGTTATAAAGGAATCGACAGCAACCGAGCGTTTTATTGAGCAGTATGCTCTGCTCTTTATTCGGATAAATCCGCAGCCTGATTCCCTTCTTTACCTACATAAAATTAGCTCCGAAGATGCAGGTTTCTTGTTCAGGGTTTACACATCGTATGAATCGGGAGTGTTTCTGAATTTGACAGTCTGTTGTATGGTGATCGACTGCTCCTGTATACTTTAGAGTACAGTTCATTAATAAACCCCACACTTTTAGGAGTAGCGTGCACTATCTCGCGCTTTTGTCATAGTACGTAACTACTCAGTACTACTAACCGAGCTAAGTAATTATTCAGTAATTAACTTTTTTTTCCAGTAATTACCAAGTAAGCACCAACCAAAGGAAACAACCAAAAAACTAAATCAGTAACTATCAAGTAATCTCTAACCTAACACCAAGAATCACTTTTTGATTTTGCACAATTCTTGACTTTTTTGGAATTCTAAAATCACACTCTGCATTTTGACGATTAAGGCTACTGCTGGATTCGCGACAGGAACGTCTCAGTTAGTGCGTCATCGTTTCTCACTCTGCAACCTTGCATTGACAACTGCAAACTTAATGTATCCCATAAGCATGTTTCAGTAAGTGCATCATCGTTTTTCACTCTGCAACAAAATTTTTAATAGGGGAAATGTATAAACGAGGCATGTTTAAGCTTGTCAGTGTAAAAAACTATAAAAGTTCAAAAAATCCTGTGACAAACGATAATAACTCATTTAGAGGATTAACATTATAGATAAAGACAAATTTGGAGAATAGACCTTTTCTATAGGGTCTAGACTTTTTGAACGTTTCCAAATACGTTTTAAGACCTATCGATAGGTGAGAATTATGGAGAGAAAGTCGATTGATAAAGAGAAATTAAATGAATTTTTAACGGCAACTGTAGGAAAAGAAAACTTTTCAATGGATCCAGTAATGCTACTAACCTTTGCCACGGACGCGTCACGTTTTGAGAAAACACCAGATGTAGTTGTAAGACCAAGTTCAACGGAACAAATTTCAAAGATAGTTAGATACTGCTATGAAAACGAAATTCCTGTAATACCTGCAGGCGCCAGAACTGGTTGTTCAGGTGGAATAATAGCTGTTTATGGTGGAATACTACTCGATTTAACAGGCATGAATCATGTTTTAGAACTTGATGTGGATAACTTACAGGTTTGTGTAGAGCCTGGAATAGTTAATGATAAACTCAACGAGTTCTTAAAACCACATGGATTCTTAGTACCAGGTCCAGCGAGTTCCTACGCAGCCACAATAGGCGGAATGGTTGGAAATGACTCTTCTGGAAAGGAAGCCGTTAACTACGGAACAACAGGTGCCTATGTTTTAAAAATGGAGGTTGTTCTTCCTGATGGAAGAATAACGACTGTGGGATCTAATGCATTAAAAACAGCTTCTGGATTAAATCTAGTGGGACTTTTTACAGGAAGTGAAGGCGTATTAGGTGTTTTCACAAAGATTTGGTTGAGACTTATCCCACTTCCAGAGACAGAAGGCATAGCGATGGCACTATTTGATGAGCTTGAAAATGCTGGGAAGGCTGTCATTAACACTTTTAAGGCTGGAATAATTCCCGGTTGCGTTGAAATATTAGACAAATCATCAATTTATGCAATCAATCAATACAAACCAGAAATGCAGCTTCCAGACGTTGAAGCAATGCTTCTCTATGAAGTGGAAGGATCATCATACGAAATAGAACCCAAAATCAACAGAATTGCAGAGATCTGTAAAGATAGCGGTGCAATAGAAGTAAAGAAGGCAACAGAAAAAGCGGAAATAGATCGCTTATGGGAAGCACGGTCGCTTGTCGGTGCAGCATCGGTACGTGTTCGAGAAGGTTACTCGCGTGTTTACGCGGGTGAAGACCTTGCTGTGCCGATTTCGAAGATACCCGAAATGTTAACTTTCTTACGTGAAGCTAGCCAAAGATACGATTTCCCAATTGTGACGTTCGGGCATGTTGGTGATGGCAACTTACATCCCGCCATTACGATTCGAAAAGAAGTTGCTGAAGACTGGCCAAAGTTAGAGGCACTTATCGAAGAAATAAATCAAAAAGCGTTAGAGTTGGGCGGTACAGTAACTGGAGAACACGGTATCGGTATAGCACGCGCACGATACATGAAACGCGAGCACGGCGAGGTCGCACTTGACATAATGAAAGCAATTAAATGGGCACTAGACCCGAAAAATATCATGAATCCTGGAAAAATGGCCTTGAACGAAGATCCAGAAGTTATATTGAACAAGATACCCGTCAAGACTATTTAAAGATACGAGGTGAAAAAAAATGCACGAGAAGATCGAAAATTGGGCTCAGGCAATGCTTAAATGCGTGCGATGTGCTAAATGCAATTCAATTTGTCCAACACTTGAGGAACGCGGATGGGAAGTCATCGGGCCCCGTGGACGAATCAGAATGGCATTAGGAATGCTTCAGGGAAAAATTTCCCCTAACGAACTAATGACTCAAGGCGAATATACTTGCTTAATTTGTAATCACTGCGTAGATATTTGTCCAAGTGGAGTTGAATGTACAGAGATTATATTACATGCTCGCGAGGAAATGTTTAACCGAGGATGCGCTCCTGAGTCTTCAATGATGCTCGTAGAGGCTTTGGAAGAAAGTCATAATATCTTTGATATGGAACAAGATGATCGAACGATCTGGTCTATGATGGATGCCGATGCCGAAGAGGTCGTTGAGGACAGGACCAACACAGATGCAAAGATTGGATATTTTGTGGGCTGCCTTGGCTCATTCATGGGTCGCTTATCACAAATACCACTATCATTAGTAAAGACAATGGATCATTTAGGTCTGGACTTCACTCTCCTGGGCGAAGACGAATGGTGCTGTGGTTCTCCATACTATCTGGCTGGCGGCCGCGAGATGATTAAAGAACTAGCGGAGCATCATATCTCGGCGTTCAATAATCTAGGCGTAGAAAAAGTAATAGCGACATGCGCTGGCTGTTATAGAGTTTTTAAACACCTTTATGAAGATGTTGGAGGAATCAAACCACCCTTTGAAGTAGTTCATGCAAATGAGTTTCTTGCAGACCTTTTAGATCGAGGAAAACTTCAACTAAACAATGGCAACAGTATTAATAAAGTTGTAACGTGGCATGATCCCTGTGAACTTGGACGACATGAATTGCAATATGATAACCCACGAAAGTTAATACAGGCTATTCCCGGCATAGTGTACAAGGAACTCCCAGATACAAGAAAAGATGCAAGATGTTGCGGTGGCGGTGGTGGCGTAAAAGGTGTTGACGCCGGTCTAGGCATGGAACTAGCTCTAAAGAGGGTAGAGCAGGCAAAATCAATAGGTGCAGAAGTAATCGTAAGTGGATGTCCTGCTTGTTACGACAATATTAACGAAGGAATCAAAAAAGCAGAAGCAAATATCAAAATGATGGATATAACTGAGATCATCGCTGAAGCACTCGGACTTAATGAAGAATAGTTTTTATTACTGGGAACATCCCCATTTTTCTTTTTCTTTCAGGCAAATATATGTTCTTATACGAGAAAGTTCCCGCATTTCTTTGTTCCCTAGCAGTCAAAGAAAACAGAGGGATTTATTTCATAACACGGACCTTTTTCTGGAATTTTAAGGAAAAAGGGACTAATTATACCTCCTCCCTTTAATTTGGCTATTGTTTTCCCTAACTCCAATTTTGTGGCTAGTTGTTTTGCGTGGATATTTCTTAGGCATCTTTTTAAAAGGACAGGTGTAATCTTTTTGGTTTTAGATAACGTTTTTGAACGGCTTACCTGTCTCTTCATTTCTTGGAAAAATGTCAGAAGTATCTCGACGTTAGGCTCACCAATAACTTCAAGATAACTTCTCACAGCATGCTCAGGACTCCATTCTCCCGTTTTTTCGGCATGCCTAATCAAATATTGAATTGCAGGAGGCATTTCATACCGTTCCCCCGATCTTAAAGTTAGGGGTCTAGAATTCCACGCTAACGTTTTTAGCGCAACTGGAAGTAATAGGCGCTCGTTATACGCCAAAAATAAAAGTTCATCCTTTTGTTCCTTCTCTAGTTGTATTTTATCGTAAGAAATTATTCTGTTTTTTGCTAACGGATATAATATCTCAGCTAAGGGCTTTGAGAACTCTTTGGGAAATCTTTTTTCTATAGCAGACTTCAATCTTCCTAAGTATTTCTTTATAGCTTTGTCTTCCTGTTTAATAATCATAAGCTAATCACTTTGAAACTCTATATTATCGTATTTAAACGCGTATTTCAAAAATAAGGGTAGTTTATTTATCCATATACTCTTCTCGTGGTGGAGAAAACATATCTACCCATTCTGAATCTTCTAGCATTTCCATCGAATGAAATTCACTACTTTTAATCATATAACTATCTCCGGGTTCTAAAACCCCAATCTCCTCATCATTAATCCAAAGTTTAAACTTCCCTTTTACAATGTATCCGACCTGTTCAGCGGGGTGTTTATGCTTTGGAACTTTGCCGCCCTTTTTGAATCTCATAATGGTACACATTATTCTATCGCCAGTCGCAAGTGCCTTAAATTCTACACCATACGCACTTTTAACAGGTTTATCTTTTTGTTTGACAATCATATCCGCACCTCGCTATAACAAATACATTGAATACATATTTATTTCAAATGTATTTCAACTCTAAAAGATTAGACATCGACCATACAAGCAAAATTTGTTTAATCGACAATTGCTTCCGAAATGTCAATTACTTTGATATTCTTTGCGTTTTCTTGAAGATGTAACATGCAGGTCGGACACGCTGTAACTAAAATTGTCGCACCAGTTTTTTCAGCTTCTGCGATCCTGTTTTCTGCAAACGCTTGTGCTATGCTACTAAAAGAGAGACGCATTCCACTTCCTGCGCCACAGCACTTTGATGCTTCACGTGAATGTTCCATTTCCACCAATTTTAGACCAGGGATCGCATTCAAAACACTTCTTGGCTCTTCAGTAATTTTAAGTCCACGTGTGAGATGACAGGGGTCATGAAAAGTAACAGTAACAGCTGGTTTTTTATCGATATTAAGTTTTTTCTCATCGATAAGTTTTGCTAGAAATTCTGTCATATGAACAACTTTGTAATTCCAATCAGGCAAATGTTCAGGATAGTGAATCTTAAAGATATACGCGCATGTAGGACAACTTGTCAAAATGGTATCGATGTCATATTCAGAAAAAAGCTCTTGATTTTTCTTCATTACCTCGACGGCAGCAGCATGCTGACCATTTTCATACAGTACAAAACCGCAGCATAATTCCCTATCAAGGCTTTCAAAATCAATGTTTGCGTCTTTTAAAATCTTGAGAGTCGTTTCAGAAACCTGAGGAGTTATAAATCTGTTCATACAGCCGTGAAAGAGCAGAATTTTACTCATCGCATTCACCTCTTTTCGGGAGAAACCGCTTGTTCCTGAATGCCAAATGGATTTCCAACTTCCTTTATTCTCTTTTCCATCTCAGCAAAAGGTGGCAAAAGCAATCCCTTTTCAATTGCGAGATCTCGTAAATATGTAAGTAACTCGGGTATGGGAATATCCACTGGACATACATCCCCACATCTTTTACACATCGTACAGAAATTCAACCCAGATTCTAAAGTAGTTTCTAATCCGTTTTGAATACTAGTATGCACAATTCCAATTGGTCCTACATATGTAGGTCCACCAAACGCGATTCCTAGATTATCATAGGCGGGACATTCATTAATGCAAGAGCCACACCCAACGCAGAAGACGGATTCTTTAAGAGGTCCTTTGCTTGCTTCAATTCGATTGTTATCTACCAGAATAACGTGAACTTCTCTTGGGCCGTGCATACCTTCCCTGACATCGAATTCAATATCGCCTGTTTTGCTTGGACCACTAATCATAGACAAGTAGACGGGGGTAACTTGACCAGCAGCATAAACGGAGAGTAGTCGAATTTGAGTGAAAGCAGCTTCAACATCGGGTACTATTTTATTCAAAGGGCAGATAGAAATGTGAACTGGGGGAGCGTTAGATACGTACCGAATGTTTCCCTCGTTTTCTACAAGAAATATAGCCCCTTCCTTAGCTGCTAATGCATTACAGCCAGAGATACCTACATCCGCCTTAAAAACGAAATCACGGATTTCTCCTCGAGCCTTAGCTATTATCTCATCAATAGGTACTGCTGGTGGGAGTCCAAATAGTTCGGCGATATCTGCCCGACAGCAGTGAATCGCCGGGGCTATGGGATGTGTTCCTCTTTCACCCCTCATTTGGACTATTCTGTCCCCTAGATCTGTTTCTATTACCTCGTTCTCGCGTGATTCCAAATATTTTACGAGACCGATTTCGGACCCTGCGTTTGTTTTTGATTTTACGACCAATTTTCCTTCGCCTACAACTTCTCCAATGTATTTGAGCGCATCTTGAGGTGTTTTTGCGAAAAATACTTTGCAGCCAACAGCCTCTAAACCTTCTTTCGCTATTTGAACTAGTTCGTCAAGCCTGTCGATCCAGGCTTCTTTAGCTTGACGAAGTTGCTCTTTTAGTTCAGCATCAGGAATCTTCTGGAGAGCTTTATATTTTTCTTTATTGATTAGATCAAGTCCGTATTGCCTCGCATTTATTTCGTTTTCATTTTCTAATGCAGTGTCAGCCCTATCAATTAATTCAATGAACGTATCATCTAGATCCATTATTTGTTCCCTCTTTTTTACACCATCTCTTATTCTCTAGAGCTTATTCAGAAGGTGAAGAATTATAATTACGTAAGCCTATATTAGTGAAGAATTTAGAAATTTCAAACTTAAGTTTATCTGCATTCATGTTAGTTTATTAATAGTATTTCACATTAGTCTGTCATCCAAAAAAGTAAAATTGATATTAACATGCAGAATGGAGGAAAATCAGTTGTCTAGAGAAAAAGAAACCACTAATCGTCGAAAAAAACTTGATAAAGTGTGGGACGAAGCTTATAGTGACTCAAAAAAGACAATACCTCAGCGAATTGAACGACGGCTTAAAGCTATTCTTTATGGAGATGTTCCGACTTTTATGGAATTGCCACATGCTAAGAAAAAAGAAGACCTAGCAGGAGTCGATGTTGCGTTTGTGGGGCTTCCATGGGAGGGACTAAAGTATCTAGACCCTTGGACTATATTACCAGAAACGGCAGCACCTGCACCTCCGGATTCAATTTACTATAGAACTGGTGCGGATAAAGCGCCAGAAGCTATTCGAAAATACTCCTTATTTTACTCTATCAATCATAATTGGGGCTATTTCCCAGAATTGGACAAAGATTTCATTATTTTTAATCATATTAAAGCGGTAGACTACGGTGACGTTGACGTGGACGTTAAAAATCCTGATGCGTCAATAGAAAACTCTATTCGCAAAATTTCAGAGATTTACGAGGCAGGTGCAATTCCATTAGTATCAGGCGGTGACCACACCATCCCTTATCCCTGTATCCGCAGTCTTATGAACAATACTGATGGAAATATTGGAATGATTTCCTTCGATTCTCATTTTGACCTTTATTTCGAAGAAGAAATCTCAGCTGCGTCTCAATGGGGGCCGCTTTTTGAGTTTCCTCAAATCAATCCAGAGAAGTTTTGTTCCATCGGCATACGGGGTTTGCGAAACCAACTACATGAACGATACGTAGCCGAAAAATTGGGGATACAATACTTTACAATGGCTGATGTAGAACAAGAAGGAATAAAAAAAATTATTAAGAAAGCCCTTAAAGTCGTTGAGAATACCGATGCGCTTTATGTTTCTCTTGATATCGATGTTGTGGACCCTGCATTCTGTCCTGCTCAAAAATATCCTGAACCAGGTGGTTTGACCTCTAGAGAAATTATATCTGCAATTCGACAGATTGGCAAGCATAAATTGATCAATGGCTTTGACATCAGTTGTCTAGGGCCACAATATGATGCACCGACAGGTCCATCTGCTCAATTATGCGCACGCCTCTTTGTGGAGGTGATGGCCACCATAGCTTGGCAAAAAGCAAAACCATCATAAAATTAAAAAGGATAATCTATATCAGATATCTATTTGACTATGTCTTGAAAGGTAAGGGCTCTCATACAACAGAAATTGTGAATTAATTGCTTGAAATTCTGTAAATGTCAATGAGTGGAGAGGATCCAGAATTTGATTAAAAAAACTATGGCGAAAAGTGAAATATTTGTCAAAAAGAACTGGGTAGATATTTTACTAATTCTCATAATTTTTCTCATAGGATTCTCTATTAGACTTATAAATTTAAGATATGGACTTCAAACCGATGAACTAAAGTGGATTTTTAGAGCTAAAAAGTTTATCTGGGCTTTATATGACTTAAATCCAAGTGGAACCATGATTTCAAACCATCCTGGTGTAACTACTATGTACTTAACCGGATTCGTATATTTCTTGCTTCCTGAGAATTTGGATATTCTAAGCTATTCCCGTCTCCCTTTTTGTATTCTCGGTGCAGCAACTTGTTCTTTGATCTATTTAATGGGATCGTCAATATTCAACAGAGAACGTGGATTTCTTGCTGCAGTGATGCTTACTTTTGAACCATTTTATATTGGAATAACTAGGATCGTTCATCTTGATGGTTTACTATCGTTTTTTTTCACACTAACATTATACTTTTTTTGGCTAGGAATTACCAAAAAAAAAACAAATTTACACTGTATTTTCTGGGATCTCACTAGGCTTAGCTGTCTTGACTAAAGGTTTTGCAATTTTTCTTATACCTATTTTAGTGATTTGGCTGTGGTTACTAAAAAATAATGCCGAATTGAAGTTTTGGCAATCAACAAAGTTAATGATTAAAATACTTTTAATTGGAGGCTTAATCTTCGTCATTCTTTGGCCAGGAGTTTGGAACCTACAATTAGCATTCGATAAACTAAATAAGGCTATTAGTGGGCTTTCTAGCGGCCACGATCTACCTATATTCTTTCTTGGTTCTACGTCATGGCCAAACAACGCTGCTCCTTTCTATTTTTATCCGATCATATTAATGATAAGACTAAGCACTGGAGTATTGATTTGTTTTCTCATCTCGGTTACTTTATATGTCCATAAAATGCACAAAAAGAAAGTAATGTTAGAAGAAACATTACTTTTAATTGCCACTGTTTTTTTTATCATCGGCATCTCAATATTCAGTAAAAAACTAGATCGATATTTAATACCAATTTGGCCGATACTTATGTTATTTTCTTCTGATGGATTTCATATGATCCTTAGTTCAACAAGAACACTCTGGAATTCTTTTGGCCGCTTTAAAAATTGGCAGATAGCACCAAACGTGATTATTAGTTTTGTAATCGTATTTCCAGCCGCTTTTTGGTGCTATAATTTTCAACCTTTCTATGTTTTCTATTTCAATGATTTTGTGGGGGGTCTAAATGGTGGATCCAAGATAACTACAACATATACTTCGGAAGGAACAAGATTAGTTGCAGAATATCTCTCCAGTAAATCCGATCAGTTAGTTGTTGCGTGTGCGTATGCTGATAAGAGACTTAATGATTTTTATAAAGGAGAAGTTACACCGTTACCTCAGTCGCTGAATGCCTTGTTAGAAAAATATGATTATGTAGTGTTTCATTTAACTTATGTTCAGAGATACTACGATAACATTATTTGGCAACAATTTAAAGACAAGAATCCTGAGTGGGTAGTGATTGTGCAGGAAGTTACAGTGGTATGGGTTTTTAATACCACAATAATTACTATCTAAAACGAAATTATTTGAACATTTGAATAACAAGACTTACTAGAGATCGCTTTAAATCCTTCTTTTTATAGATGTCAATGCAAAAAACTTAGACCATAGGATTTCTAGGCTCTCTGATCTATTATCAATATCAAAGAATTCATTTTATATATATGAGCGAATTTCATATTTCTAACTTAGAAAAATATGGAAGGATAGAAAAAATGATAGGAAAATTGCCTGAAAAGGTATTTGAAGCCATTCTTGAAACGATACCTATTGAATTCTCAGTTCTTGATGAGAATGATGAGGCATTGGCATGGAATAAACACGAAACACGAATATTCAAGAGACCTAAGGGCGTGATTGGAAGAAATGTTCGTGATTGCCATCCAAAAAAGAGTCTTGATAAAGTAGAACGAATCTTAAATGAAATGAAAGAAGGAAAAAGGGACAAAGCGCGCTTTTGGATAGATCTCACGATTGACCCAGAAGGTGAGAAACAGAAAGTCATGATAGAATATTACGCGTTAAGGGACTCTAGTGGAAAATACCTCGGTTGTCTCGAAGCATCACAAAATATAACAGAAATACAAAAACTCAGTGGTGAGCAAAGATTACTTGATTAAGATGCTATTAATCTTCTTATAGCGTTTTTAGTCAGAGTTAATCCAGAACTCATAAAAGAGCAAGATTTATATAGCGTATTTCGTAAACACATCTCAATTTATTTTTGGAGAGGTTGGGATGCCCTACCAAGGAATTTAGATAAAGACAGGAACTCCATAGCAAACTGTGGAGTGAGAGACTATTTTTCGTATGCACCAAAGAAACATGTGAATACCGATTCATTTAGCATCCCGTGCTGTGGTGCTTTTGAAATAGAGCATAAGGACCCAGTAGTACTTCTTTTTATAGCTAAACACAAAGGAGCTAAAAGAACAAGAACAGGAGGAAGAAAATATGAGTACAACTCTAAATAATGATACCTCAGAAGAAATAGACAAGGTTGTTATTACCGTTATTGGCGGTGACCGAACGGGTATCGTAGCTGGCGTATCTCAAGTACTAGCAGAATGTGAAGTTAATATTGAGGATATGAGCAGTACAATTCTACACTATAAGAACAGAAAT
>NZ_JAHPYX010000067.1:0-10548 GCF_019058535.1 Candidatus Borrarchaeum sp. | reverse complement strand
TTACAAATGTCACTCATTGAAACTCCTAAGAAGTTACTAAACACAGTAAAACCTTGACTAGAAATTCTTTTTAATATTGACATACCACTAATATTTCCTCTGTTATATCGTGTACCTACTATAAAGTCAAAGCCCTTTTCTATTTCTTCAAGCATCTTCAGTGCATCTGCTGGATCATCACAATTATCACCCATCATCGGAATTATAACATCTTTTCGTGCACTTCTGAGCCCTGTCTTTATTGCACGTCCAAATCCTGGATCTTTTGTCCTATGAATAACTTGGATATTCCCATAAACATTGCTTAACTGTTCTGCGATTTCTCCTGTCCTGTCATTGCTATTATCGTTAACTAAAACTATTTCAAAACTGCCTTTGGGACGACTAGAAGAAAATATCTTTTCAATCCTCGAAATCAGCTGAGCTATGTTTGTTTCTTCATTTCTTGCAGGGATGACAATCGAAACACTTAACGATTTAGGAGTGGAATTTTCGATTCTTTTGCTTCTAGATTCAGTTTCTATTTCAGATTGTTTCGACTGTTTCATTTTCGGTTCGCCATTTTCATTGAAATTTGAAAAGAAATATCCTCTGAATGTGAAAGACTGTATAGCCAAGTTCTAATTATATGTTTTATAAATGAATTAGTATGAAAGGTGTGAATTTGAAATGATATTAGACAAGATCAAAGTTACAGACAACTAAGCAAGAAAGCACCACAGCTTCAGCGTGAGGTAGTTCACATAAATTATGTCTTGCTTAACATTGCACAAGTTATTAACAGAAAAGAAAAGTCAACACTCAGGTCATTAAATATCATTTGATCACTTCTAGAGTTAACTTGTCAGAGGACGTTCTTTTAACAAAAACTCTGCAAGAGAAATTAATTCTTTAACCTCTGCAATGAAGTCTTGTACGGAACGTTTATTTACCTGCTTAGATCCTTTCAATTTCTGTCTAGAGCGTTTTATCCTCATTCGAATATTTATGAAAATATGATATGCTAAATGAAATTCTAATGGCATGTGTGGATATAATTCATTAAGTGATAGATTAAAGTCCCTGAGAACTTGGTTATATCCTAAAAGAAAAAAATGCAGCGCAGATCGCGTCTCATCTATTGAATGTGTATTTTTATACTCTTCAATGAGTTGAAAAACAAAAAAGTTAGCAATATCTTCACATCGGCAATTATCTGCAAACATCATGTATTCAGGGTCGATAACATAGATTTTTTGCAAATGAGTATTTTGTTTTTCTCTACTAAGTATTACATTTCTTTGGTGGTAATCACCAAAAATATTGCCTCCACCTATTGAGTCTTTCATTTCCTCAAAATATATCGAACTTGCCTTACCAATAGCTTCTCTTCGCAAAGCAGAGATCGGCAAGTCTAACAACATTAAGGCCATGAGGTTTTCATAACTTTCAGCATCAACTGAACGCGTAGGTGACCCATGAATTGCAGCTAATAGTCGCCCTGCAAGCACTGCCTTCTTTCTTGGTGCTACATCAGCTTGAAAATATGTATCACCATGAATTCCTTCGTATATCAAAATTTTCTCTTCCGGAAAGGCAAAAAGTAGTTTTGGAGTACGTAGGTTACCATAATTTAAATATTCTAATTGTTTAAATAACCAGCGCGAGTTAGATGCTTCTGAGAAGACTTTTTCTCCACTAGAAGAGAATTTTATAGCCCACATTGTTTGATGTGCGCCAAATTCACTACTAAAATCGATAGTTACCAGATGAACCTGTCCAGTTGCTCCAAATCTAGTGACTTCATCTACATCGCGCACATCAATTACCTGAGGTGTTTGAGCAGTTGTTTCATAGACATTTTCTCTCAGAACGTCTTCAAAGTTTGAAATAACTGTCATCAAGGCTTGCCGTAAAACAATACGATCAACAATATCTTCATCATTTCTATTACTCATTACAGCACCTTTCCTGAGAAATTACACACCTTAAATTGCATCTTCACCTGCGAGAGCTAATAGTGCATTCCAATCATCTTGGGTTTTAGCAAAAACTCCTATATTTCCAAGTCGAATATTCTTCACTCCTGTATCTTTAACAGAAAAATATGATTTTAACATTTGGCATTTCATTGTATCCCTTCATGATTAGAAAGATCAACAACTATTTTATAGCTTAGCTGGCGAGAAGACCACCCAACTTGTTGGGTGGATGAATCGCCTGTGTTTTACGGGTTTCACTTTCAGCATAGTGTCTCTCAGTTTAAATAGTAGTGTGCGGATACTACCTACTATGAACCGCACTTATAAATTTCGCCTGTATCCCACCAAATCACAGCAGGCTATCCTAAGGCAATGGCTGACTACCTGCCGTATGTTGTATAATACCTCACTTGCTGAGCGCAGAAATGCATGGACAACCGAACAACGGTCGGTTACCTATACCGAGCAAGCCAACCAACTCACAGACACCAAACAGACCACTCCGTTTTTGCAAGCGCTGCACTCACAGGTACTGCAAGACGTGCTGAGACGCCTGGATAAAACCTTCCAGCACTTTTTTCGACGCCTTAACAACGGTGAAAAAGCAGGTTACCCACGCTTTAAAGGGAACTACAGGTATGACTCCTTCACCTATCCTCAAAGCGGTTTTGTTCTTGAAGAGAACAACAAGAAACTTCGCCTCTCGAAAATCGGGAATATTTCCATTAAACTCCACCGAGCTATCCCATCTGAAGGCGAGATCAAGACCTGTACTATCAAACGCGATGTTGACCACTGATATGCCTGTTTTTCAGTCGAACTGCCTGATCCTGCGCCTCCTGCCTCTTCTCAGAGAGCCATACAGAAGGCAATAGGTGTGGATGTGGGGTTGACGAATTTACTGACATTCAATAATGGCGACACCATAGACAACCCCCGTTGGTTGAGACACTCGGAGAATCAACTTGCTAAAGTGCAGCGAAGAAAAGACAGGAAGCTGAAGGGCTCACGTAACCGCCACAAGCAGAACAGGAAGGTAGCACAGGTACACAGAAAGATACGTAATCAGCGGAAGGACTTTCATCATAAACTCAGTCGGAAACTGGTCGATACGTATGACCTGATTGTGTATGAGCAGCTTAGGATCACCAACATGGTGAAGCCCCATCATTTAGCAAAGTCGATTAGTGACGCCAGTTGGGGGCAACTCATGCGTTTTACCGAGTACAAAGCGGAGGAAGCTGGTACGCTGGTAGAGTATGTGAGTGCTTATCACACCACACAATTGTGCAGTAGGTGTGGCAAACTGGTGCCGAAAACACTGGCAACCCGTATCCACAGCTGTCCGTACTGTGGGTTGGTGTTAGTCAAAGATCAAAATTCTGCCATCACGGTGTTACAGCGATCCACTCACTATGACACATCACTCTCATCATCATCATCACCATCAGGGCAGGAACTGCCCGTAGAGCCTGTTTGACATGTCCCGCTGGGGAATGGATGATTCAGGAAGCCACCCTACTTGTAGGGTGGTAGTTCACGTAGTCTCATTTGTATTATACCAAGAAATCCCTTAGAAACCTTGTTTAAAGGAGCGAAAAACTCTCTAGTTTTTAAAAAAATAATGCGAAGACTTTTACTAGATGTACGAAAGTTTTTCCCAGAAATTATTTATTATATTGGCGTCTTAAAAGCATATGTTGTATCTAGTCGAAGGATTGGGTTTCTTATTACTTGCCTACCACCTTGCAAAATATAGCGGATGGAAGTCCGCTCTAATGACTTTTTCTGCTATTTTAATTGTTGCAAGTGTTTTTGATCCATTCCTTTATAGTGCTGGATTTATATGGACTGCAAATAACCTTATGCAAAGTGTATTCATAAATGGGGTAGTCTATATTTTTGCCATTTCAGGAGTCGTTCTTGAAAAAGGATATTCCCGTTAGTGGACTCTTCTCGAAATAGGCAGCACTTTTTGAGATTAGCGGATTTCTCTAAAATTAGTCTAATTAGTTATTATACTTCTGAAGAAAAACGGCACGCTTCATATTTTACATCGTCTATTTCACTTTTAATGACTTGAATACATAGCATAATTTCCTCTAGTTTCTTGTTGTCTGGTTTTGGATTGCTGAGCAGTTGTTTTTTCGTATGAAGAAGCGTATCTAGCCGCTTCTCTAATACGCTTAATTTAACATCAGAGTAGTACTTCTTTGATGAATCAACTAAGGGATCAACACGCTCGGTTTCAGTTTCTGGAATATCTTCCATTTCAATAATACCTACGTCAACAACGTCTTGTTCTTCAGGTACTGACATATGTACTTCTTTCTTAACTTCCTTCGCTACTGTTACTTCTACATTTTCTTCTTTTAATTCTTCTTCCTGTTGCTCAACTATCTCAGTGGTCTCAATCGGTACAGTCTCACCTTCTTTCTCTTCTTCTAGATGTTCTGCATTAGCGTCAGAGATGGTTGTTTCAACGTCTTGTTCTTCCACAATTTCTTCTATTTCATGCTCTTGTTCCATTTCAGGAGGAATTTCTGGAGAATTGGTGTCTATAACTTCTTCCTTTTGCATTTCTGGGTTTTCTTCTTCGTTATTTCTCTTAATTCGGTTAAAAAGCCCCATAATTAACTTCCTCCTTCATAAAGCGCTTCAAAGCACATATAGTCTACAAATTTAGATGAAGTCATATAATAGGCAAATACAATATCCTTGTGTGTTTATACCATACACGGTCTAAAAAAGATTGTGGACAGGTTCGCAGTTTTTCTGTTAATAATTGTAATATTCGCAAATACCTTGTCATAATATATATCTTAATTATAATCTTATCAAATGATATGTTGAAAAAGCGTATACTTTTTTGATACTATCACAATATCTTATGGCAAAATAGGGATATGCTGTAGTCTTTTTCAATGTATTGAAGATTTATTTTGGCATGTCAAAAATCAGTATTTGTTACTCACAATCATTAATCTCTAATCAAGTACTATCATTTTTCCGTATTCATCAATTTTGAACATTATACCGCTAGCGATTAACTCTTTGACTTTCTCATCAAAACTGTTATCTAGCGCTTTGTTAAAAAAATTGTACCCTATTACTTTTTCAAATGGTTTTTCTAATTCTGCTAAAATAGATGGTTTTTTCAGGAAAGACTTAATCGCCGCATTAATCTCATCAAAGTTTTCTGCGGAAGTATTTGAGTTTTTTTCAAGCTTACTGAACGGGGTTACAATATATGATTTCATGGTTATCTAACATTAACACGAAATTCGAAGTTCTTATGATTTTTGGTGAACTACCTCACACTAAAGCTGTGAGACTTCCTGTTTCCCCGACCATGCTTGCCTCAACGTAGGCTATCTGATTCAGATACTCCAACGTTAAGGTAGAGGTATTAGTCTCCGCAGGCGTGAATTCGGTAGGTCCCCTACCTAGGATTTTATGTGCTTCGTGTTCTATCACACGACTACTGTTAAGATCACGATCTATTACCAGACCGCAATGATGACACACATAGGTACGTTCGGCTAAACTCATGGGGCGCTGATGACCGCAACGCGAACAGGTCTTGGTGGAGGGGAAGAAACGGTCTATTTCCACCGGTGTTTGCACCTTTGTTTCAAGCATGCTAATTATCCCACCCAGGCTGGTTGACAACATTCTTCGACCCCACAGGCGTTGCCAGGCGCGTAGATTCTCGTTTTGATAACATACCATTTGGAAAGTAGTGTGCAAGAAATGAACCAGTTTATTGCGGATATCTCGTTTAATATTGGTAGTTTTGGCGTAGGTTTTAAGCAACTTATACAGCGTTTTCCACCAATTCCTGCTGCGGTACTGTTTACGACTTAATTGTTTGCATAACTGCTTTATACGGCGTGTAACTGGCACTGTGTAGCGTATACGCAACCCGTTCGACAGCGTTAACTGGTTTTTTACCCCAAAATCAATGCCAATTGATTGTGTGGGAACTACCATCGCCAGTATATGGTCTCGCGGCGTATAGGTCGTGATCGCCAGGTAATAGTCGCCATGCTGGTGCAGAAGAGTAGCATTGGCACATTCACACTCAGGCGGCAGTTGTTCTAAACCGTTGAAACGCAGTTTTTTCGGTATCCCTTGAACCCGCACGTAGTTGCCGTTGAGAATGCTGTAAGTGTTGCCGTATTGCTTGAGCGGGATGGAATTTACATACGACTTGAACTTCAACCGTCCTACTTTGTGCCCCTTGGCTTTTGCACGTGCTAAGCTACGAATATTCTGCTGGGTGCGTGTGATAATGCTCTGTCGCATGTGTGACGATAAGTGCCTCAATGGACGTCGTTCAAAGCGGTCTTTCAGCTTCACCGGCACTTCCTGTATTTTATCATCGATAGAAAACACGTTAGGATGCCCTACACAGTAATTATACAGCCATTTAGCTTCCAAAAAGAGATGCTTTAAGCGAGATAACGATTCGTGGTTAGCATGAGAGCGGTCTAGCTTCACAGTGTACACCCGACATTTCATGTGTTTACGGCGCTCCTTAGTGTCCTTCAAGGTAGCTTTGATCCGTTGGTTTTTGGTTGACATGGTATGAGTGCTCCGCATACTATATAATAGCAGGTTACCTAATGTACACCACCAGTTCTCACGGTTTGTACTCCATCCTGGTTTATAAACTCAGCAAAAAACAGCAAAAAGTTAAAAAATATGCTATCTTGACACCATTCATCCCCAAGCTCAAGCAATGGAGCTTTCTTGTGTCGTATCATGTAAAACCACGATTTAAGCTTTTCAAAATGATTTTAAGAAACCTATTTGACTTACAAACACATCTTTATTCGCAATTAGCCAAAAATCCCGTTAATTTGTCACCACATCTATTGAACTTGCACTGTCTTGATTCTTGGAATACTAAGATAATTTACCACAAAATATTTATTTTCGATTAGTGCAGTAATGAAGTTAGTGATTAACCCACCACTTGTGGACTTATTTCTAATTTTTAAATTTTTACTAAAAGCTGTATAAATTTCTAAAGGATCTCCCACTAACATCTTAGTTGTAATTTTGTTGTATCTGAAATTTAAGGGGTCAATATCAATACTTGGACAAAGTTCTAAGCAAAGCCCACACTTTGTACATTTTTCATCATCAACTTTTGGAAGAAATTGACCAAAATCATACTCCATTATAATCGAATTTTCAGGACATACAGCAGAACAAATCTCGCAAGAAACACATAAATCTAATTTCCTTGTCTTCTTCACGTTTAGTTTTTCCATAATAAGACCAATCTTATGATTTAAGTAACTTTGAATTAAAAGATTTATTGATAATTTACTAAAGATGTTTATCGCTTCATTTGAACCCAATTACCTTGACCATAGTGCTTTCGTAGATATATGTTTTTTATTTAAAGAAAATACTAACGTTCCTACTTCTTTTAAGAATCATATAACTTGATATGATTTTTGATTTTCGATAAATTAACACATGCGGTTTCAGGATCGAAAATTCAACAGTTTGTTGACTGATTTGACTGTTTTAAGTAAGATATTGCGGAAGATTTTACTAGACTTGCGGAGAGTTTTACTACAACATTTAAAAAAATGCGTAGAATTTACCCTTTTGTTCGTAAACTTTTTAAAACAAGCAAATATCTGGCTAAAAAAAATTCTCTAAATGATTCTGATGGGTAGGATCCAATTCTTAGCGGAGAGTCAGTATTTTGAATTTTTCCAACTATTTTTATTGCAGGTTGAATATTATATTTCTGAGTCCAGAATAGCTTTGTAGGTTTAAAAAGAATGAATAAAAGAATTTTGTTAATTATAGTCTTGTTAATGTTCTCAACGTTTATCTTTCCAGTTCAGCATGCATTTTCAAACGATAATGCAACACAAATAGATGAAGAACTATTAAAAAGTGAAAATACTGTTGATGAAATAGAGACCCCCCAATATGTTTTAACTTTAGATGATTTCGAAGAGATTTATGAGCAATCTTCCGAAACGGTTGAAGAATGGGCACCTTTTGACATTCCTCCACATATAATTTCCTATAATGGATCTGGAATTAACCATCTGGCATTAGATTCAAACACAACTAACAACGAAGAGTTGAACATAACAATCACACATCCTTTAAATGGTACGATTTTAGCAACAAAATATGTCAACGCAACTTGGAATGCTACAGGAGATTTCGATTATTTTGAAATAGAACTGGATAATGTCACTAAAGGGAATACTACTGATACCTTTTACTATTTGGAGATACCAGAGGGTTGGCATACACTCAAAATTACTGGATATAGTGGAAATTTGAGTGTATTTGATTCTGTTATTTTTGATCCTATCTTTGGAGGAGGATCCTATGAGTTACGACTTCATATAATTGAAGATGTAACGAAAGAAGATTATAGCTATTGTTGGGTAAAATTGGCGAATGAACATTGGAACAAAACTGCTTATGGTCAAGCCGATATAAATGGTGAAATAACCTTTACCGAAATAGCCGCTGGTAATTATTACGTTGAAATTTATCCTCCCACGCCAAGTGAGGTTTATGGGATGAGAATGTACTGTAAAAACATAACTATTTCTGGAGATTTGTCATTGGGAATAGAAGTCTATGATTATCGCGGCACTATCGCTATGGCATGGGATCTAAAATACGATGAAACAAATATGACACAGTATATTTTGGATCGAATGGAAGGCTGTGGAGCACAAGAAGGTGATATAATTCAAATCAATGTTGCTTGGAAGTATCCCTTAAGTCCAATTAACAGTAAGTGGGGTAAAGATAATTTTAGGGATTTAATTATCTCGTTAAAGAAAGAAGGATATAGAATTTGGATAGAACCTCGATTAATTTATTGTGGATCAACTATGGGCTATTCTTTTTGGACACAGTTAGATAATTACACTGATTCCGGATACGCTGATGGAGATTATTATAACGAAGATAGTGGACGGGCTGACTTCAGGGCTCATAATGCCTTTATGCAATTCGAAGCACGTATGAAATCCTTAGAGAATGAAGGGCCTACTGGAGATATTTCAGTATTTCTTGGAGATGTTTCTATTTGCCTTAAACAAAAAGACTATTGGGACGTTTACGATGTTAACGATGCCCAATATTTGACCTATGGAAATGGCCATGAACAATGGAGTTTTGATAACGAAACTTGTATTCTTACTATACACGATGCTACACATAATCATTTGTATGAAATCTATTATATGGAAGGTTATCACAGAATAGGCGCTCCAATCGGCAATTATGATGATGATCCCTATTTTGTAAGAGATAAATTACTCGAATTGATGAACTGGTATTATGAAAATTGCACTTTGCCAAATGGAGAGTGTGCGATTGACGGTATTCATCCTAATTATGGTGATACTAGAGCTCTCGGCGTATGGAATGCGTGGAATCAGGGTTGGAGCGGTATGGTAACAAAGAAAGTTATTGACTGGTTTTTAGGAAATTATACACAATATAAAGATGATTTTAAACTCTCATGGGTTACTTTTGAAGAAAACAGTGCATTCCCACGTGGTAGGAATGATTCACTTCCTTTTATGAACGATTGGTTATACTTTAGACAAAAGCTTATCCATAATGAATGGTATAAACTCTTAATTAATCAAGCAAAAAATCATAATGTTAGCGTAATTTTGTACGATGGTGATGATAATCGACTACAATCTTCAGACTTGGCAATTCGGCTTGGTGCAGATATTTTTGAACATCAGAAAGGAACTAATATTGATGATGAGTATTTCATCAACTATGTGGACTATTGGAGTACTAGAGTGCCTTTTATGAATGATTGGGAAGAAACATGGCAAGATGATCTTGATCATGAAGGATTAAGAGCCACTTTACAAAGGACAAGTGCTCAAGGTACCTTACCAGCAATTATGTATAATCACCAAAGCCCGTATGGATATAATATTCCTGAAGATAGGTATGATGATTACAGGCAAGCACATGAAGATTTCAGAGAAGTATGGAAAACATACAAGCAATTTTCCGATCGCAAAATAGCAAAGGTTTATTTTATGGTCGGTGTATCCGCGCGACAAATTTCAGATTTTTATGGTGCAGCAGATGGGACGAGAATGACACCACGACTTTATCATAAATCCTTATTTTTCCGATTGCCTGCTCAGCTTGATTTTATCTCAACTTATTATATTGAAGAAAATGGCATTCCAGATGATTGTGATTTACTAGTAATTGCAGGGCAAAATACTGGAAGCCCAGATACAACTTATCATTCATTATATTCAGACAAGTTAAATTCGAGTGTTACAAGCTATGTGATGGATGGAGGGGCTGTATGGTTTATGGGTGATGTTGGACGATATAGCACAAATGGAACTAGTTTAGGAACAGGATATTGGGAGCAATTATTGGGTTTGCAATGCGTTAACGCTAGTTGGGATGAAATAAATGATAATTTCTTTGTTGATGAGAGTCATTGGATCATAAATGACGAAGAGTATCGTGGATTAGTAGATAATTCTGAAGGTTATCAGCCTGATTTGCCTAATATGCTTGGAGAACCCGAATG
>NZ_JAHPYX010000066.1:0-31764 GCF_019058535.1 Candidatus Borrarchaeum sp. | reverse complement strand
TTCTTGAAGTTACGTTTCACAAAATCTTCTATTTTATTGACTTTTTGGCCTTCACGAAAACAAGCGCGGGTAAAAAGTTTTTTTAGAAAATCTTGTCTTATTTTGCTGTCTTTTAGTTGACATTCATCATTTATCGCTAAATCAGGAAAAATTTCAAGAACTCTTCTACCAAAAAAGCCTGAATTATTAGAACTTATTGGATCTGTTGTTTCTAAGCTTGGATATATCTTTACATCATTAATACCACACGAAGGAGAGCGGCTTTTTAAGATAAAACCATCAATTTCATCCAAGGAGGACAAAAATAAGTCTGTAAATTTAATCATCTTTTCTGTTAAATCATTTCCACTTGCAGGCTGTATAAGTTTCTCTTCACCATTCATGGAGACAATTTGTATCGGATCACGAGGGATTCCTAGGCCAATTTCAACCTCTGGACACACGGGAATGAAATTTACATACGGTTCAAGTTTTTTAATATTGTCCGCTTGAATTATTTCAGCATTCCATCGGCATGCGGCAAATCCGAGACATTTACTAACAACTATATTAGGTCTTGTAAACTCTCGCAATTGAACTCCCTACCTGAAGTTGAATATTATTTTATTGTAGATTCGATTACTATGGTTCTATAGATAAATTTATTTCAATAAAAACGTCCAACTAGACCAAAAAACAAAACGCTGTTTGCATTAACCAAATTATCCAAACTCTGTTTTCGCTGTTAAGAGAAAAGGATGATTAATTATGGAAAAAAACATAGCTTTAGTGCTGTATTATAACAAACAGACTAGGTTCAGTTTCAATGCTTTAGTTGGAGCACTAGAAACAGATGAGTATTTTGATAATTTACCAATCTATTTCATTAGCCGCGAAAATGAACTAATCTCAGGATTAGGGACTATAATCAATAAACATGAAGAAGTGATCGTTGGAATTTCATTTTGTACACCTCAACTTTGGGAAACTTATAGACTGATTAGGGATTTGAGAGAAAAATACAAAAATAAACCACTATTCATAACAGGAGGTCCTCATCCAACAGGAGATCCAATAGGAACGCTTAGAATGGGATTTGATGTAGTCATAAGAGGAGAAGGGGAAGAAACCCTAATTGAACTTCTTAAGAAGATAGATAACAATGAAACTTATAGTACTGTCAAAGGAATAGCCTTTTTAGACGACGAAGGTGAATACTGCTATACTGGTCGAAGACCTCCTATCGATTTAGATAGATACCCACCTTTTGCTGTCAAACATAATCGATTCGGCTATATCGAAATAACGAGAGGCTGCCCCTATTTCTGCTATTTCTGTCAAACACCTTATTTATTTGGAGGGCAAATAAGACATCGAAGTATAGAAGTAATTTGTAAGTATGTTCAAATTATGAAAAATCGAAACCTTACATTTCTTAGATTCATTGCACCGAGTGCGTTTTCCTACGGCTCACTAGATGGAAAAAAATTAAACATTTCAAGATTAGAAAGATTGCTCAGTGATGTTAGTGAAATTTTTGATTCAGGAAAAGTTTTCTTAGGATCTTTTCCATCAGAAGTCCGACCAAAGCATGTAACCGAGGAAACCATAGATTTAGTTTTAAAATATGCACATAACGACAACTTAATTATCGGTGCACAATCCGGAAGTCAAAGGGTATTAGATTTGTGTCATAGAGGTCATACTGTTGAAGATGTATATAATTCTGTTGAACTGACATTAAAAAAAGGTCTTAATGCTAATGTAGACTTTGTCTTTGGATTACCTGAAGAAAATGAAGAAGATATTGAATTAACAATAAAGGTTATGAGCGATTTAGTAAAAATGGAGGCAAGAATTCATGCACATACATTTATGCCCTTACCTTCAACACCTTTCAAGAACGCACCAGCAGGAAAAATAGACAAAAATATTAGAAAAATGATAAAAAAACTGATTTCAAAAGACATTATCTATGGTAATTGGAGAGAACAAGAAAAAGTCGCTGAGAAAATTGCAACGTACTTCAAAACAGGTAAACTATAGTGTTCAATGTTGAAATGATGGTGGAACAATGGATAAAAGCGAAGAAAAGGATATCAATGATGCCAATATAACTATTACTTTTCGACAGAAACTGTTCAAAGGTGCATTGGTAGTTACCGGAACTCTTTCTTTAGCACTGGGGATTATTGGAATTTTTATACCGCTTTTGCCTACTACGCCTTTTCTCCTGCTTGCTGCATATTGTTATGCAAGGAGTTCAAAGAAACTATACAATTGGTTAATAAGCAATAAATGGTTTGGTAGCTATATTAGAAATTATTACGAAGGAAAAGGTATTCCTCTAAAAGCAAAATTATTGTCTATAACATTCTTATGGCTTACCATAGGATTTTCAACTTATTTCATTGTTAACGATTTGATAGTACGGATAATCTTAGTTATAATAGCCATCGGGGTTACTATACATATTCTGACCATTAAAACATTAAAAGAAGAACGATTTGAAGCAGATAAAGATAATTAGATTGTAAATACACAGAATTTACGGCGTTTTCTAAAAAGATCGTTGCATATATTACAGAAATTGTTGAGATTTCTCTCAGAAAATATATAATATTGTTTGAAAGCTGGTTAATTAGAGAAATATTGATAAAGAATATATGAAACTTCTTCAGCTGACTGCAGCTTATAATTGAGTTTAAATAAAAAATCGATGTTAAACTTATAGAATTGCTTTATTTGGGAATTTCAATGACAGCGGATTATCTCTTCAAAATGATTGTCGTCGGGGACGGCGCAGTAGGAAAAACAACGTTAACACAAAAACTTATCACAGGAAAATTTCAGACAAAATACAAAATGACATTAGGTGTAGACCTTTCGGTAAAATTTCTCAAAATAAAGCAGACAACAGTAAAACTGCAGATCTGGGATACTGGAGGTCAGGAGCGCTTTCAATATGTGAGTCCAATTTATTATCGAGGGGCGCTTGGGGCTCTCTGCTGCTACGATATTACAAAAAGAGCATCCTTCGAGAATGTTCCAAAGTGGATTAGAAATGTTGAGAATTATTGCGGAAATATTCCAAAAATTTTAGTTGCAACAAAGCAGGATCTTGAGGAATTCAGGGTTGTTACAGAGGAAGAAGGACGCAATTTTGCGATGGAAAGGGATTTATACTTCTTTGAAACGTCTTCGAAAAGTGGATTCAATTTGAAAAAACCTTTTTTTGCATTAACAAAACAGATTATTAATAACGTGATACCAGCTAAGCCAATATAGCCTGTATTTTAAAACCTATCGCATGTAAGAGCTTATTTTGTCAAGAAACGGTCATCAAATGTTTTCCTAGAGAAGAGAGATTGTTTTTCAGAGTCCATCATTGGCTTACACTTCTTTGAAATGCGTCTCGAATTTCATTGAACTTATTCAGATTGTATTTTTTTCCGAATTCCATCGTTTTCAAAAATGGCATTGCTTTTAGTGCGTCTTCATCCCATTTCTGTGCATTGTGAAATGATTCGCATTCGGGATCGTGGCATTCTTCGAAAGTATTGCATTCTAAGCAGATTGTATCAACTTCAGTTTTTCCATCAATATATGTGAACTCATAATCTGGATTTTCAAAAAGAAATCTAATTGTATCTCTACCATGCAATATCAATTTCTCAGTATATTTGATTTCCCCTTCTTGTTCTCTCCATTTAACTATATATTCTTCATTGGGGAGATAATAGTGATCAGTATTTTCCTGAATGTCATGTAATCCCCAAACGTGATGTGGCCTTAATTTTATTTCTCTTTGTTCTGGTGACATGTTTTAATACATTGTCTATTGATGAAGATAAAGTTAATATTCTAGTACTATAATATATATTCTAAAATTAGAATATGAAAAATCGGAATATAAATGACCAAAATAACCAATCGTGAAACAGCTATACTTGGATTACTGGCAGAAAAATCTCGTTATGGCTACGAAATTGAGAAAGTAATAGAGGAAAGAGGATATCGTGCTTGGACTGAAATAGGTTTTTCGAGCATCTATTATTTGTTGAATAAACTCGAAGATAAAGGTCTAATTGGCAGCAAGATGATGGATATCGAGGGTAAACCGTCTAGGAGGGTTTATAGTCTAACAAAAAAGGGTAATTCAGTTTTACAAAAAAAAGTCAGAGTATTACTATCAGAACCCGCAAAATTAATCTCTCCTCTTGACCTTGGTATTGCTCATATCCCAATTTTAAAACCTGATGTAGTTGTTGAGTGCTTAAAGAAGTATATAAAATCTTTAGATCAAAGTATTGACTTCATTGAAAAAGCACACTATCAACATGAAGAAAATAATTCTCCTTATTTTGTAACTGCACTTTTTAGCAGACCTTTAGCATATTTAAAAACAGAAAAGTTGTGGCTTGAATTATTTGTCAAATTTATAGAAGAAGATATTATAAAATGAAAGGAGGTAAAACTTATGGCAAAAAAAGACTTAAAGAAAGAACTAAAACATTTATACTTTCCATCAACAAAAGAATGCGTCTTTGTTGACGTTCCTGAAATGAATTTTTTAATGTTAGACGGTGAAGGCGATCCTAATACTGCTCAAGAATACAAGGTGGCAATTGAAGCACTTTATAGTGTTAGTTACACCGTCAAGTTTATGGTGAAAAAGAAAAAACCAGCACAAGACTACGTCGTAATGCCACTGGAAGGTCTTTGGTGGTCTAACAACATGAAAGATTTTCTGGTCGGTAATAAAGATGCGTGGAAATGGACTGCAATGATCGTACAGCCTTCACAAGTGACAAAAACTTTAATCAAGGAAGCTATCGAACAAGTTAAGGAAAAAAAGAATCCACCAGCTCTTCCTAAGCTTAGATTTGAGAGTTTTCAAGAAGGATTATCCGCACAAATAATGCATATCGGTCATTATTCTGCCGAAGGACCAACAATAGAGAAACTGCACAAGTTCATTCGAAATAATGACTGCGAGTTTGATGGCTTAATAGAAAAACACCACGAAATATATTTATCAGATCCAAGGCGAACTCCAGAAGAAAAATGGAAGACGGTAATAAGACAGCCTGTCAAGTCAAAATAACAATAGCAAACTACAATGGCTGATTGCTATGAAGCACGAACTCGAAGATTTAGCAGCCCCCTGTGGAGTATACTGTGGTGCTTGTCCATCGTTCTATAAAGGAACTTGTTATGGCTGTAGTTCTGATGATAGAACTCAGAAACGCACCAGTAAGTGGGGTTGCAAAATTCGACGCTGTTGTATTGATGAACACAAATTTGATTCTTGTAATCAATGTAGTGAGTTACCGTGTACGCTGATCACTCGTCTCCAAAAATCTCACCTAGGTGACAAAAAGTTTAGGTATCGAGAAGAGATAGTTGATAATCTCAAAAGAATTAAGGAAATCGGTGAAATAAACTGGTTGAAAGAACAACTGAATAAATATTGTTGTCCAAAATGTGGAGGGCTAGTCGCATTTTATTTATACGAATGTCGTGACTGCGGATACAAAATGGATTTAGAATAACTTAAAAAAGCCAATGGATGAATTTTAGTTTTTTAATAACTTAAATAGCAAGACATATAAGTCGGTCATAAGTGATCGACCGTTATGAATGATGATGAAATCAAGAAGTATGCGTTAATTGTAGCTACTATGGCAGGATTCCTTACACCCTTCATGGGTTCGGCTGTTAACATTGCTCTTCCCACAATTGCCAATGAGTATGGAATGGATGCTGTGTTATTAAGTTGGGTTGCTACAGCTTACCTTTTGGCAGCTGCAATTTTTTTGGTCTCAATTGGAAGAATAGCTGATATTTACGGAAGAAAAAAGGTGTTCAGTATTGGTATATTCATTTACACACTTTCTGCCATCCTTTCAGCGAATTCACCATCTGGAGAATGGCTTGTTGCCTTTCGTTTTATAGAGGGCTTTGGCGCTTCAATGATCTTCGGCACAGGCGTCGCAATTTTGACTTCAGTATTCCCTCCAGGAGAGCGAGGTAAAGCATTGGGAATTAATGTGGCCGCTGTTTATTTTGGACTTTCTGTTGGTCCATTCTTAGGCGGATTTCTAACCCAACAGTTCGGATGGAGAAGCGTATTTCTTTCAAACGTGCCTCTAGGCGCAATAACACTTATTTTTATTTTCTGGAAATTTAAAGGGAAAGAATGGGCAGAAGCAGAGGGAGAAAAATTCGATTATACTGGTTCTATACTTTGGAGCGTTATGCTTATAGCGATTATGTATGGACTTTCTTTGTTGCCAGCGATAATGGGGGCATGGTTAATTTTAGCAGGCTTTTTAGGACTTACTCTTTTTATTTTCTGGGAATTGAAGGTGGAACATCCTATTTTGGATGTAACTCTATTTAGAACAAACAGAGTCTTTACTTTCTCTAATATGGCTGCGTTGATTAATTATAGTGCAACATTTGCTGTAGGTTTTCTTTTAAGTTTATATTTACAGTACATAAAAAATTTTAGCCCTCTAAATGCGGGTATGATTCTATTGGCACAACCAGTTATGCAAGCAATTTTTTCACCATTTGCTGGCAAGCTTTCTGACAGAATTGAACCGCGTATCGTTGCCTCAAGTGGTATGACATTGATCGTCGTAGGACTTTCAATATTCGCTTTTATTCTATCAGAAACAACAGCATTGGAGTTTATCATAGCGAGTTTATGTCTCCTTGGCTTAGGCTTTGCGTTATTTTCATCTCCCAATACAAATGCAATTATGAGCTCAGTCGAGAAGAAATGTTACGGTGTAGCTTCTGGAATGGTTGGAACGATGCGTCTGATTGGGCAACTGCTCAGCATGGCAACAGCAATGCTATTGTTTAACTTATTCATCGGACGAGTTCAAATAACTCCTGAAAATTATCCACTCTTCTTAATGAGTGTGCAAGTAGCATTTATCATCTTCGTCATCCTTTGTATTGTGGGTGTTTTTGCATCGCTCGTGAGAGGAAAATTAAGAGACGAAGAGTTAACGGAATGTAAACTGCCAGGAAATTAATTTTAGCACGCTTATTATCAGTAAAATTGAGCTTATCGTAAGAAGCGAGACTATCAGAAGTTTAGAAGTTACAGTTACATTCGAATATTCCTTTTTTAAGGGACAACTTTTTTATTAAACCATGATAAGTATACTAGTAAGCAGGGATAGGGCGTTTAATACGGAAAAAGTCTTAAAAATACTTAATTTTGTCATGTGAGCACTATGATTCATAATGTGTGGATTCTAGAGAAAAGTGGAAGGCTTCTGTTTCACGATAAACTAGGTTCTATCGAGACGGAAGAAGATTTGCTATCAGGATTTTTATCTGCTATATATTCGTTTGCTGAGACGGAAATAGGTGGTCTTGGTATAGAAAGCATGGAAATGGGAGACTATAATATGATTTATTGCCTTTCACACGGACTTCTTTTTGTTATGGCAGCGGATAAGACAGATAGTTCATCTAGCCTTAAAGCACAGATTGATTTAATAAGGGATAGTTTTATAGACGAATTTCCTGGTCTCAAAGAAAATCATGAGGACTTTCTCAGGAATTGGCTTGGAGATCGAGATAAATTCAAAAAATTTATGTTTCCTTTGAGGGATTTAATAGGCTCTTGGGTAGAGGTCGAAGCTACGACATCTATTGCTGAAAAAATGGACTTTTTAGAGGTTTTTCAGCAGATTTTTTCAAGGATAGCAAAAATTAGCTTTCCATATTTTAGAGAGATGTCAATTAAAGCAAATTTAGAGCTCAAGTTAATGGAAATAATAAAAGCTCATAAGAGTGTTTTAAACATAGAAGAACTTTCAAGTATATATGATAGTGAAAAGACCTTTCTTGATGTGTTATCTGTAAATGTCTTTAATCCTGAATTAACTGTTTCAACACTGAAGCTAACACTTTTAGATTTATGCAAAACGATACTAGATGTTCTCCAGGAATACATGGGAAAGAAAAGTTTTGGTGAAGAATTTCGAACTCATGTCTTCCCATACGTTAAACAAGATTGGGATAGAATACGCGAATTGGAGCTTGATAAGTTTTTCATTAATTACGTCATGTGAGCTATTTCATGCTAAACGGTAGGGGTTTCCTTGATGGAGACTTGTAAACAATTTTAATGCACACTAAATATCTTGTACACCAAAGTATCACAATATTCAATATTTTGTATTATTAAAATGCATTCTCATTCGACTAAGAGCTAAAAAGAAATTTAAATTGCGATAAAAGAATCTTATGTCTTCAATTTATGAGTTCTATTGAGTTAAATACAAATACACTAAGTATAGCAAATAGCCTTTTTTGTCGTGAGCGAAAAACACAAATATTAATAGGGTTATACTCGCTATGGGGAGGACCCATGATCCAAAATGTCTGGATACTCGAAAAAGAAACTGGAAGACCAGTATTTCATAAAAGATTTGGATCTATTGAAGCACAAGATGTTCTGTTATCTGGTTTTTTGTCCGCAGTTTATACCTTTGCAGAAAGTGAAATAAGTGGTTTCGGTATAGAAAGTATGGAAATGGGAGAATACATTTTTGTCTATTGTTTCAGTCATAACTTACTTTTTGTTTTAGCAGCAGACAAAGAAGACAAGAGATCAAATCTTAAAATGCAGGTAGACTATATAAAAAGTTCATTTCTGCAGGAATTTCCTTTTGTGGTGAAAGGAGGTAGGGAGTTCTGGTTGAATTGGAGCGGTGAACAAACAATATTTCAAAAATTCAACGATATCATTGAAGATTTAATACACTCATGGATGGATGTTAAGATTACAACTTCAATTGCTGAAAAAATGGATATATTGGAAGTATTTCAACAGCTTTTTTCTAGAATCGCTAAAATGACTTTCCCTCTTTTCAAAAAAGGAAAAATTAAGCAAAAACTTGAGGATCAATTAAAAGAAACGATAGAGTATCATAAGCATATTCTAAATGTGGAAGAACTTTCGCAAATTTTTGACATAAAAGAGACTTTTTTAGATGTCTTGAGTGTAAATGTTTTTAATCCAGAATTAAGTGCTGAAACTGTAAAGGCAACCATTCATGATTTATGTAAATCTACATTGGTTGTTCTTGAAGAGTATCTGGGAAGTAAGAAGTATTCTGAAGAATTTAAAAAGCATATTCATCCCTATCTAAAACAAGATTGGAATCGAATACGAGATTTAGGACTTGATAAGTTTTTTATAGATTATCTCCCGTGAAACGCATTTAATTAATATCATTATTTTTCTTAGCGTATTTCTGCCTTCATGCGCAGTCTTTTAAAGATGACAGTGGTATATTCAAACGATGATTTGATTTGAGGTGTTTCAATGAAAGTAAAAAGAAAAATCATCACAATTGATGAAGAATTGTGTACTGGTTGTGGCGAATGCATACCCAATTGCGCCGAGCAGGCTTTAGAACTAGTTGATACACCTAATGGGCTTAAAGCCAGGCTAGTAAAAGAGTTTTACTGTGATGGACTTGGTGCCTGTCTTGGTGCCTGTCCCACTGGAGCGTTGATAATTGAGGAAAAAGAAGTAGAGGCTTACAATGAAGATGCGGTAATCGCTCGAATAAAAGAATTGACGCCTGAGATGCTAGAATCACATAAACAGCATATGGAAGAACATGCACACGAATTACCTGCACTACAATTACAAAAAACTGAAACAGGAGGAGGATGTGGTGGTTGTCCTTCAGTACAGATGCTTCAATGGGATAAAGAGGAGACTGCCCCTAAAGAAACAGTGAAACTGGAAAGCCAGCTACGACAATGGCCTGTACAGATACATTTAGTTCCGCCATCTGCGCCATATTTTAAGAATGCAGACTTAGCAATAATTGCAGATTGTGTTCCATTTTCTTATGGCAATTTTCATCAGGATTTTGTAAAGGGTAACGCAATCGCAGTTGGTTGTCCAAAACTTGATGATGCCAATGCTTATGTGATGAAATTAGCACAAATAATTCAGACATCAACTCCTAAAAGCATAACAATTGTGAAGATGGAAGTTCCTTGCTGCTCAGGTCTTGTAAGAGTTGTAGAACAAGCAATGAAAGAGGCAGGTAGTAGCATTCCGTTTGAAACAGTAACCATTAACATAAATGGTGAAATACTAAATTAAATGTTTGAGCACTATAAAAGTCTGGGCTCTGTGAAAATCTTTTATTTTTTTGTTTTTTAGAATCTAATGTCAGATTAAAAGAATGTTGTTTCCTATCTTTAGGAAAATTTATTCTTTAGAAAGAACATGCTTTCCTATTTTTAAGGCGATCTTTTTATAATCTTAATAGAATATAGATATTTATAATCCATAAGTCACGAGCGACAAAAATAAGGAAATTAGATGAACAAGCAGGAGACAAAGGATAGCATGGAAGATTTCTTCGATAACATAGGAAGAAAGTTCAGAGAACGAGTAGATATTGCAAAAGAATTTGAAATTACTGCTGAAGAACCATTAGTCGAAACAGGATTTATCCCTTCGTTTATACTTGATTTTAAATATTTAGAAGCCCAAAAATTGAAGATCGACTTGCTTGATAGGTATGAAGGGGCAAAAATCGAAGATGTGCTTAGTGGAGAAGAACTTACAACGGAAATGGGTGCATGTTATTGCCTATCAGATCACACCGAAGTTAGTCTAATAAAACCAGACAAAGATGAAATGAGAAAAAAAATATTATCAGATCTTAAGCTTATTTTTGGCATTAGAGAGAAAACTGAACTTCAATTAAAACGGAAAGGATACAAGACTATCAAAGATCTTATTGGACATCCACGATTCAGAAGCAAAGCTAAAGAATTCTTGACATTCTTTGACGAATTTGACCTTGTCAACATAATTGATTGTATTGGAAAACGCTTTCCAAAGTCGCACCCACTTATGTTATATGCGTCAGGTCTATATAATAAGGAAGATTTTGTGTTTCTCGATATAGAAACACTTGGATTCTTTACAAGGCCAATAATATTGTTTGGTATCGCTCATATTTCAGGTAAAAAAATTTCAATAAGTCAATATTTATTGCGTGATATCTCAGAAGAGGCTGGAGCAATAGCAGCTACCCTTTCTCATTTTAAAGAGAGTGCTGCCTTAGTTACATATAACGGACGTGCCTTTGATGTTCCCTATATACAGGAACGTGTTGCTTATTATGGGATGGATGCAGATCTCAAGCATTTCAACATTGACTTACTTCATTTCTCAAGGCGTGCGTGGAAAGAACACCTACCAAATTGTCGATTAAATACCATAGAAAATCATCTGCTTGGAATCAAAAGGGAAGATGATGTACCAAATACTCTAATTCCAGATTTTTATGATACATATTTGAAAACAGAAAATCCAGGACCTTTAATCCCTATCGTTGACCACAATAAACAGGACCTCATCTCGTTGGCAAGTATTTTTTCTAAATTGTGGGATGAGTGGAAATAATCTACGAAAACTAGATTGTGATATAACATAAATTAGTTAGCCAATTGAAATTAAAATTAGAGCTAGAAATGAAATTGGAATTTTTTCGCTCTTTAATTGAGAAGAAATTTACTAGAAAACTTAAGTATTAACAAACTGCTCGAATCTTGGGAATAACTTCCGAACATCAAAACGTAAGGGAACAAAGGAAGAGATAATTCCTCGATAATTTTCAAGAAAAAGTAAAGAACTAGTTCAGAAAGTATGTATTTGGCATGGTGGTATAAAAAATGGACAATAGTCTTTTCAAGATCGTTGTTATTGGAGATGGCGCTGTCGGAAAAACAAGTATAACAGTTAGGACTTGTCATGGTCAATTTGACGGAGAATACTTGATGACTATTGGTGTCGAGTTTGGAACAAAGGCTTGTACAGTTGAAAATGACGAGATTAGAATGCAAGTCTGGGATACTGCAGGACAAGAAAGGTTTCGTTTTCTCCAGCCAGCATATTATCGGGGGTCACATGGAGCACTTCTTGTGTACGATATAACTCGCAAGGAGTCTTTCGACAAAATTCCTTCATGGATGGACAATCTTCTTAGTACAATTACTGATCCTATTCCTACTATTCTCGTAGGAAATAAGTGTGATCTAGATGAATTGAGAGTGGTCACCTTCGAGGAAGGTAAACTTTTAGCAGAAAAACTTTCAACTGAGTATAAAAGAGTAATTCCCTTCTTTGAAGCGTCTGCCAAAACCAATCAGAATGTAGAGGAGTTATTTATTAAACTCGGCTCATTGATGCTAGAAGAACGGCTTATTGAATTTAAGAATGCTGAAGAATGGAAAGAACGTGCAGAAGGTACTTGGTGGTAATTTTTTAAAAAGAAAAAATTTACTAAAATGGTGAAATAATGGCGAAACAAAATCTTTTCAAGGTTGTCGTTATTGGAGACGGTGCCGTCGGAAAAACAAGTATAACTGTGAGAATATGCCATGGTCAATTTGACGGAGAGTATTTAATGACTATTGGCGTTGAGTTTGGAATGAAGATGTGCACAATTAAGGGACAAAAAGTCAAACTGCAGATCTGGGATACTGCAGGACAAGAACGATTTCGTTTTCTGCAACCAGCGTACTATAGTGGTGCACATGGTGCTTTGGTCGTATATGATGTGACTAGACGACAATCATTTGAGAGGATACCAATCTGGATGGGTTACCTTACGGGAAATGTTGGCACTTCTTTGCCGACTATAATTATAGGGAATAAGTGTGATTTAGATGATATAAGATCAGTTGACACAGATGAGGGGGAGCATTTAGCGAAACATCTTTCTAAACACTATCAGCAGGATATTCCGTTTTTTGAAACGTCAGCAAAGACCAATCAGAATGTGGAGGAAGTGTTCCTTAAACTTGGTAGTATGATGCTGGAAGAACGGCTTTTTGAGGTAGAAAAAGCAGTTGAGTGGAAGGAACGCGCAAAAAATGACTGGTGGTAAAGTCTAAAAACTAATTATTATTGTGAGTTCGGTAAATATTAGTCCTCGTGTAGATGTACTCATAATTCTGTCAAAATGGTAATTAAAGATTAGATATGCTTCTCCTGGTGGTTCTGTTACGCCTCATTAACATGTTCAGATAGGGTGACATGAAAGATGAAGAAAAATATCTTTAAGGTTGTAGTGATTGGGGACGGTGCGGTTGGGAAATCAAGTATAACAATCAGAACCTGTTATGGCAAGTTTGATAGAGCCTACATTTCAACTATCGGCGTTGAATTTGGAACGAAGCCTTATACTATTGAAGGACAAGAAATTACGATGCAAATCTGGGACACTGCAGGACAAGAACGGTTTAGGTTTCTTCAGTCAGCATACTATCGCGGCGCTCACGGCGCACTTCTTGTATATGACGTGACTCGCATGGAGTCTTTGAAGAAAATCTCGGTATGGATAGACGACCTTATGAACAACATCGATCAGTCTATACCTATGATACTCGTGGGGAACAAATGCGATCTAGATATTGTGAGGGCGGTGCCTGCAAGCGATGGCGACACTTTAGCAGACACACTTTCGGAACAATATAATAGAGTCATTCCATTTTATGAAACGTCTGCCAAGACCAATCAGAATGTGGAGGAAGTGTTCCTTAAACTTGGTAGTATGATGCTGGAAGAAAGACTTTTTGAGGTAGAAAAAGCAGTTGAGTGGAAGGAACGCGCAAAAAGTGACTGGTGGTAACTAAGAATTAACTATATTGCCTAATCCTTCACTCATTTTAATTAATTCATCCCGTTTGTCTGTGAATGTGGAAAGAACAGATGAAACAGCGTCGGCTTCTTTTGACATTTTAATTTGTGTATATATCTTTTGTGCATACTCTAATAACGATATGGCTTGCTCCATTTGTGCGAGAGCCTTGGAATAGTTTTTGCTTTTTACCGACACGACAACTTCTGGTTGAATTAAATCTGTTGCAGTTCTTCTGCTATTTTCAGCAATCCACTTTGAACGGATATATTTTAGTTCTTTTCTTTTTCGAATATCACGAAATAGACTTGTTACTTTAAACAAAATATGCAGTTTGAAGAAATTGTGTGGCGTAAACAAAGATGTCGGAGAGAGAAATGGAACCCATCTTAGTATGCCCAGCATACCATGAATATTTTCAAGCGACTTCATCAAATGGAAATAGCAACTATCTATTTCGTCCTTCATTTGTTCGTTGACACATATTCCTAATGCTTTGAAATATGCGTCAGAAGCAAGAACTGGACATTTTACAGCTTCAAGATACTCAGCATACTCTATATAGAGGCTATAGAGTTCAGGTGAGGAAGTAAGTTTGAAGCTTTCAAGAAACACACTTGGTATGTTTAGATATTCGGATACGCCTGGTTTTGAAAGTTTAAGGTCAACATAGTAATATTCTTCAAATTTGTGTCGTAGTTTTCTCAAAAATCTATCCACTTTGTAATTTACAAAGGGCTTGAGAATCGAACTAGCTTGTTTTGTCCATACAGCTACTTTTGCATCTTTACCATCCATAGATATCCTTAAAGTCTTGAGATCAATATTTTGCGTTTCTTCTGCTGTTAATTCCTTTAGGAGACCTGTAATACCCGTAATAGCTTGCTCTTTTAGCTCTTCTTTGGCTTTTCGTGCATCAACACTTTCTTTCGGCAATTCTGGATCGAGTAATGTTTCTATTGGGGTGAAATTCTGTTTATAGATCGCCAAATTATTTCTATCGAAAATATAGAGATCGAAAAGATAATCGCTATTTAGAGGTCTTATATATACCGTTAGAATTATTGATACAAAAACTATTGCTAAAATGAACCAAGTTGTTGACAATAACCAGTTCTCTTGAACGAAAACTGTCGTTCGTACGGCATAGACTCGCATAGCAGTTATTGTAGTCATCGGAGATACGAGAACATCAAATAATTTAGTGTATGTAGAGAATCCTGTTTTTTCTACGGTAAGTTTTGCAGTATAATTACCAGACTCTAGATCAATGAGATCATAGTTAATTACGTAACTATTATTCGCTTCTGTCGCTTCAAAAATTATATCTCCTATACTCAAGGTAACGCTACAATTACTGACAAATCCAGAACCAGTGACGTTTATTGTAAGGGTGCCTGTTGATCCTGCTTCTAAATCAAGATCGTCAAGGTTAACATCTGGAGTTACCGTGAAGGTTTTACTAGAAGTTCCGCCTCCATCTCCACCACCGCCACTTCCGCCGCCTCCACCACTAGTGCCACCACCGCCATTGCCACCGTTCCCACCTCCTTTATCCACTAGGAAGGTGAATGCATCTTGACTTGTTTCGTCAAGTGAATCATTAGCTCGGACATTAAGGGTATTACTGCCATCACTGAAAGAATCATACATGCTTTGTGTTATTAAGATGTCATAAGGTGAACTCAGAGGCATCCAAGAACCTCCATTCCAGTTGTATTCCGCGTTGCTGACTCCTGAAGCATCGGTTATGGAAAGATCAATGGTATTACCAACAGAAATTTCGCTGTTTTCACTTGGGGAGTTTAATACAATCTGAGGAGGTTCAGTGTGACTGGCATCAAAGATAGTGAAATTTTCAACCAAGAAGCTATCATCGCCGCCAGATGCTTCAAATTCTTCACCGAACCATAAATCATCGATCCTAATTGGATCAAATCCTACCCAGCCTGAACATTCGGATTTAGCAGTTTCGATAGCAAATGTTACATTTAGAGTATATTGGTTTCCGTCGTCAGGTATTCCAGAATTAAGATATAAGATATCGGTGCCGTTAGCAATTACAGTAGAGTCATATTCATCGTAATTGAAGTAAATCCATCTTTGAGACGCCCCATCATCAAATCGTAAACCAAAAGCAGTCTTTGAATCGAAATCGAAAGTGAGGTAAAGCATTTTGCTCTCGTCATAATCTATGCTCAAATGTTGTTCTTGTAGCGCAGACTGACCTGATAGACCATCTCCGTCCATGACATATAAACCGACCTGTGTTACAACATTTCTAAACGAAGGTCGTGCATCGGTTTGTGTATCGAAACGTAATAATTCTTCTCCATTGTCATCCATTAAGAAAACAAGGTCGTCTATTAAGAAAACGTCATTTGCACTCATACCAGTTTCTTCGGATTCCGCGTAGATTTGAACGTTCACCGTGTCGATGGTGTTTATTTGTCCTGAAGTTAATTCTGCGCCACCAGTATCAGTTAGTTGCGCGGTTACATCATCGGCGAAATGATACCAGATGTTTGCACTTGGAACGTTAACTAACTTAACTCTATCAATGTCATTTCCATCATCATCGGTTGGGGGGTCGGTTGCAAGATAATACTCAACATGCCCCAATATCGTGCCTGTAGATGTCTTGAATGTTAACTTTACGTAAAAGGAGTCATCAACATCTGTAGAATTCACAGCAAAGGCAATCCAAAGGTTGTCCCTGCTACCTGAAGCGATTGTAAATGTCTTATTGATGAGGGAATAACTATCATCGTCAAGTGTATTCTCTCCATCATATAACCTTACGATACCACAACCAGAATCAAGGTATGGATTGTTTTGATCGAGAAATGTTTCACTACTGCTTCTTTGTACCCAAAACTCGGTAAAGGTCAATACATAACTGTCGGTATCGTGATTATTAATGGTGAAATCTAAGTTCGTATCAACTTCATTAATATTCAATAGTGTCCAAGTCCTAGAGGGTGCATCATACGTAATAGTTCCCGCTTCACTGCAATCTAGGTTTCCCAATGCGGAATCAATACTTATTGTTATCTTTGCACTTATTAGATCCCAGTTGGAATCTATGCTTCGGGAATGTACGGTAGTCATATCCGACCAATAGACTGTAATATCGTCAACCTGTTTAGAAGCTGCTTGTCCTTCGAAAATGACTTGATATTGTATAAATTCTTCATTTGGGAGCCCAGATAAATCGAGTGTGCCCGTTGTTGAGTTCGATGTCCACGCAGAAGGTGATGAGAACCCCGAATTATCATCTGTTCGAGCACGTACCCGTACCTCTCCGTAACTACCTGATTCCGTCCACTGTAATTCTACCCAATATGGAGAAATGCCACTATCAATATAATCATCAGTGTAATACCCAGTTTCCCTTTGTGCATAAATGCGGAAAGTTAAATCATAACTAGGATACCTTGTACCTGGAAAACCGATTGTTAATGCGTAACTCGTACCGAGATAATTTTCAGTAGTGGAATAGCATATGTTTTGACTTGAAACGCCAGTTATTACCAGGTTGTATGTACCCGTGGTAGTAATGGTTAACGGAAAATCCGTAGACGATACAGAGACCCATTGCTCGCTGCCAGGCAGAGTAATGCTACCTGATAGTACGGTAAAACTGCTAGGATCTATCAATGAAACCGATCGAGAACCACTACCAGACTTTGCTCTTAATTGGATGCTGGTTATAACCTCTCCTTGCTCAAGATAAATTTCTTGAGCTAATTGTAGGTCGGTATCGGTGTCGTATAGCGTATCTTGAGACTCGGTAAGGACTTCCCCAGACGTCTGCAAATATCCATTTACGGCAGTCGTACCTGTATGAGTGCCAGCCCAATCTGCGGGATCGCTATGTGTTTGTGAACCAACCGTTCGTGTAATAGTACCTGGATTTGTTTGATATCTATAGAATGCCCCATCCCAGCCCTCGGTGTCCACGTTATTCTCGAATCTCTGAATTAATCCATCATCAAAAGAAGTAATCGCATTATCATCAACAGTGAGCTGAGTGAGCGCAGTTGCCCAATCAAAATGAGTGCGTTCGGTTTTGTCAATCTCGATATTAGTTGTGGTAATGAGCGGGTCAAAAGTTGTCCACGTATTAGCAGATAGATCTACCTGTTTGCAACCTTTTACCCTTACCGCAGAATGTTTATTGTTAGAGCCTCCTAGTTGCATGTCATCTATTCTGAACAATGATTGTTGGGTGTATCCCTGCGTATCCAAGTCACGAAAATCGAACCTATGTCGCAGGAATCCATTCGTATCGTCATTTTTAGATTTATCGTAGACATCTGCGACTTTGATAAAATTAGAGATGTCCTCGGTACAGTCTTGCGGACCGTCTTTTAGAAAATATCTTTTTGCGATCGAGTTATCGGTTACGTAAACGTAATCGGCACCATACTCTGTGTTCTTATATTGAGGATTACACGCCATTACAAATTCGTAACCTATTGAATGTATATAATGGCTAAACCGAGAATCTATCTGAATCTTTGCAAATTTATTATTATAAGAGATGGTAACGGAGATATTATAAGAAAAGAGATTTTGAGGCGTATCTAAAGAATCATCCCATCTAACTTGCGTTGTGTTATATCCAAACCTCCAATGTGTACGGTTTATGGCTGTTACGTACATGAAATTCCGAGCATCTATCTGAGTTCCATCTTGAGCGTACATATCCCTTTTGGTAAGCCATCTGCTATAATCAGTCTCTCCTTGACTTATGTACTGCCTGATAAACAACCCGTTTAGAGGATCATGGTTTTTGTTCTTAAAGGAATAAGGTGAAGTAATTAATTGCATTCTACCCCAGTCATCGTTTGGATTTGTGTATAAACCGTAATATCCGTAAGGAGAACGCACCCAAAGAATTTCTATATCATCTAAAGGAATCGAATATAGAAGACTTGGATCTGTGCTGTCGTTCCATTGTTGAGTGCTTATTCTTTTTACAAACAAGTGTAATGAAGTATCTTCATAAGTTCCGCTTTCATCTAAAACTTGTTTTCCATTGATAAGATATTGTCCACCACCTCCATCGGCTTGAATGTATGGAGGGGGTTTTTCATTATCATCTAAGAACTTGTTCGACTCTGGTAGATACTCTATATTTTGATCTGGGGAAGCAACAACGGATATAATACCAAATGAGAAAAGAAAAGTAAAAAAGACGACAAAAACGGTAAAAAAGAAAGTATGGCGCTTTATACGTCTATAATTCAAAATCCATCGCCTACGTTTCCTAGTTGTTCTAAATAAATAGAAAACCATACGTTTCCACCATGTACATTTAATCCAACTGCATGCTTACATAAAAATTTTCCGATAAAATTGAGTAAAAAGGGCAAATAACCGAAGATAAGATGCTAAATGTGCTTATTAATGGTTTAATTTAAAAAAATGAACTTTGATTTCAAGATAAGGATCTGAAAACTATTCTTATAAACCATTAGAAAGCAGTCTCTCTTATATTCGCTCTGCCAACACAATAAACTTAATTAACAGCGCAAATCGCTAATAATGCTGTGTTTTAAGCACAAGATGAAAGGTGATCTTATGTCAGTAGAAATCGTAAAGATATCTCCTGCTTTGCTTGCTTATCCTGATGAGAACCATGAGAATCTAATTGTAGAAGTGGAATTACCTGGTGTGAAAAAAGAGAATGTTAGAGTAAAGATGCATGAAGATAGCTTTTATATAAATGCAACCAAAGAAGGAACTGAGTATATCGGTTCCTATGCTGTATGTTGCCCTGTTGTTCCTGAAAAGGCTAAGGCTACTTACGAAGATGGATTACTTAAGGTAACTGTGCCTTATAAAGATGCCCTTGAAGACGCTGTCGATGTAATGGTCGAATAAAATCACTTATATTTTTCTTTTTTTTTAATTGCTATTTTGACTAGATATTTTGTCTAGATGAAGTTTTTTAATAATAACTGTACCTCTCTTCTTTCCATGGGTCACCGTGGTTATGATATCCTCTTGTTTCCCAGAATCCTGGCTTATCTTTTGCTATAAATTCTAAACGTTCGACCCATTTTGCACTTTTCCAAAAATAGAGTCTTGGTACTACAAGTCTGCAAGGTGCTCCATGCTTTGCAGTATTCGGTTCATTGTCTAATTTGGCAACAAATAATACATCTGCTTGAAAGAAATCTTCTAGAGTAAGATTAGTTGTCCAACCTTCTGCACAGTGAACTATGACAAACTTGGCTTCGGGAAGTATGTTAACAAGTTCTTTTATTACACTAGTGCTTACACCCTCCCAGAGATTGTTCAATCTTGACCAGCCAGTAACGCAATGCACATCTGAAAAAACTTTTACCATTGGAAGTGACATAAATTCTTCATAACTAAGTGTTTTTTTCTCTTCGACTAGTCCTGTAATTTTAAAAGTCCATTTGGAAAGATCATAACGAGGCACCGATCCTGCATGAAGAGTTGGAAATTTTTCCGTAAGTCTTTGACCAGGAGGCACTCTATTTTCTCTCTTTGTGTCAGGACTTATGATTATGCCTTCATCTTCCATGAAATCCCTTCCTCAAATTTCTTTTAGACATTTATTGTCATTTTATTTAACTTTTTTAGTGATGACAATCTCTCAAAGAAATTCTCAATTTTTTCCTTTAGTAACTCCTCATCAAATCCTGCTCTTGTAGTTACTCAATTTGCTGATATCGTGAGCAACTCCAAGAAGATGAGTGCAGTTTCCCTTCTCGTCAAAAATGGGAGTTATTGTTGTTTCAAATGTAAGATGTCCCTTGGGTAAATCAACAGAACTTTCATATGTAATGGGTTTACCAGTTCGAATTACTTCCTTGTATTTAAGAATTAAGTCTTTATAAACTGATTCTGGCAAGATTTCATCAACCATTTTTCCAACCACGTGTTCTTCAGTAAAACCAGTATCTGTTAAAAATGCTTGATTGATGCTAATGACTTGATAACGGTCATCGGGCTCAATCTTAATAAAAAGTATCGAATCGGAAACGGTGTTGAAAATTAATGAAAGCCGATTTTCACTTTCCCTAAGCCTTTCTTCTGACTTTTTGCTTTCGGTGATGTCCTGGACAGTCCCAATCATCCGAACTGGCTTTCTAAGTTCATCAAAAACAACTTCTGCGTGTTCGTGAACGATACGCTCCTCACCGTCTGGTAAAATTATGCGATGGTCAATACTATAAGGTACGTTTTCAAATAAGGCTTTATCTACCGATTTTTTAACGAATTCTCTATCTTCTGGATGAACAGAATTTAGAAAAGCCTCATATGTTGCACCAAATTCCTGAGGTTCTAACCCAAAGATGCGATAAATTTCGTCTGACCAGTGAAGTTCGTTTGTTTGAATGTTCCAATCCCAATTCCCTAGATGTGCAATCCTTTGTGCTTCAGCAAGACTTGTTTCGCTCCTCTTCAGCGCATCTTCAGTGCGTTTCCTTTCAGTAATGTCCTTCACTACTTCTATAGCGGCAGTTATATTTCCCTCATCATCGTATACAGGCGAACTGGTGGTCATAATGTAACATTTAGTTCCATCTGGTTTTATCATCATTCCCTCAGAGATCGAAGTTTTCCCTTCTTTAAATACCTTCTCAGCAGTACACTCAGGACAACAAGTATCAAACCCTTTGTAAACTTCATAACATTTCTTTCCGATAACATCCCCCCATATATCTTTTACCGCCTGATTTACCCATATAATATCTAAATCTTTGTTTTGTATAGTGATAATGTCTCCGATTCCACTCAAGATCGCCTTAAGTTTTTCCTCAGATTCTTTTAATGCTTTTGTTCGTTCTGCAACCATTTTTTCTAGATTTTCAGTATGTTCTTTTAATTGTTCCTCAGCTTGCTTGCGAGTGATGATTTTCCCAATTCGTTCAGCGATAGCATTTGTTAGGTTCCTCTCTTCTTTCAGAAAAGGTCCTTCATCGCTATCTGGCATTTTTTCTAAGTAATAGACTTCTAAAGCGCCTATTCGATTGCCGTGCACAATAATATCGCTTGCTTGCTTCCAGATAGTCTCTCTGAAGTTTTCGGTTTTAAATTCTTGGTTTTTTAGTATTACTCGTGCACAGGCAATTTCTGGATACTGTATGGCGGAGGAAAGGAATTCAACTACCCCTTGAAGGATTTCTTCTAATGTAATGTCTGGAGTGTCAACAAGCTCAGAGATATTAAAGAAGCATCTCAGTTCCTTGACTCGTTCGCGAAGATTATATGCTACCATCTTCAAAGCATTTTCTGCCTTTTTGCGTTCGGTGATATCACGAATGATTTCCCACATTCCAGTAGGTCTTCCATTCTTATCTTTCATAAGCCATACTCTTACCGAGACGGGGAAAATTCTTCCGTCTTTCTTGATATGTTCTGCGTCAAATTCTTCCGAATAACCCTTCTTAAGTACTTCAGCACGAATCTTGTCTGGTATATCACGCCATTTCTCATATATGAGATCCCAAAGTGTTAATTGAAGCAGTTCTTCCTTGGAATAACCGTGCATATCTGCGAAGGACTGATTGCATTCTTTGATATTTCTTTCCATATCATAAGATACTATACCATCTATGGAGGACTCATATAAACCTCTATAACGTTCCTCTGAATCCTTGAGTTCTTTTTCTAATTCTTTGACTAAGCTTATATCTGTCATAACACCTTGAATAATTTGTTTTTCTTCCTTTTCAAAAGATGTCACATTGATAAGACAAGGGACAATTTCAGCTTGTTTTGTTAATAGAGAGAGTTCATAAGAAGCTGGCACATCTTCTCCAGTTAGAATTTCAATCAAATGATCTTTAAACATTTCTCTTTGTTCGGGAATAATATTTGCGAAAAAATCGAAGTCTGGGGCATATAATTCTTCCTTTGAATACCCTAATATATCCAGAAATGCTTGGTTAACAAATTTAAGCACCCTTCCTTCAATATAAAAGATCATATTCGGATCTCTCTCAACAAGAGTTCGATATTTTGCTTCTGACTCAACCAATTGCTGCTCTAATTGCTTATGTTCTGCTTGGCGTTGTCGTGATTCTTTGATTGTAGTATTCAATTCAGCCTCTGTTTTCTTGTATTCGGTGAGTGTTCTTTTTATTGCTTCCTTTAGATTCGCCGGAACGTCATCTCTATATAAATAGTCTTCTAAACTCATACTGCCACATCGTATCTGCATTTTTGATATAGTAATAAAGGAAATTGATTGAATTTATGCACTAATACCCTTAAAATAATTTAGTGCTAATGAGTCGGAAAAACTACATACTACTGCAAAATTAGTTTACATTAACTAAATTATCATTTTAAAAATTTGTGTTGTATTGTTCTAAGAAAAGCGTATATATTATTATCTAATTGACTTTAATTACGGGAAAATTATTTACAGCAAAAAAATCATTCTTTCGTCGATTTAACGCCATTAACAAAGGTCCTTTCAATCCAATCCTTTATCTCATCTCTAACTCGTCTAAAAACTTCTAATTTCTCATCTTCGCTCCCTTCAAACTCTGCTGGATCTTCGAAACCTTTATGGATATAATTTTTTCCGCCTGCAAAAAATGGGCATTTTTGATGTGCATTATCACAGACTGTGACAACATGATCAATTGTCATTTCATAAAAACCTACAATGCCCTTCGAATGTTGGTCTGAGATATCAATACCAATTTCTGCCATTACTTTAATAGCATATAGGTTTACGCTTGATGGCTCTAATCCTCCGCTGTAAGTTTCATAACGATCACCTTTTAACGTTCTTAATAAACCTTCTGCCATTTGCGATCTAGCTGCATTGTGGGTGCAAATAAATAGCACTTTTTCTTTATTGACATTCAATTGAAAACCCCATCACCTAAAAAAAGAAAAACTTTGTTAAATCTTTCCTTCTACGCATAAAGTTGAGTATATACGTCTATAGTCTTCTATTCATTTATTTCTCTTTCATCTGTGTAAATCAAGTTGCTTCAACATTTCATTTATGTCTGTTGTCGGCTTTTTGCAAGTATAGTTAATACAGATATATGCTGTTGCTTTATCTTCGATATTTGGCATGTATTTAATGAATTCTGCAATGTCATGAATCTCTGGCGATTCTTGTTCTGTTTGATTAAGAAAGATGAGTAAATTGGGAATGAAATGTGATTTGACGGCAGTTAACATGTTTTTTGTGTCTGTTGCTTGTGAATTTCCTGCTATAACCACTTGGTATGAAGGCCCAATTGCAAAATCTAATGCAACCATTAACTGGTTATGAGCTGCTGGAGAGTTATTTAAGTTCTTAGAAAAAGCTTTCCCTATTTTAGAAGCCTTATCATCAAAATCTTCATCTGCTGCTACTCTTCCTAAACGGAGAAGATTTAACATTGCAACTGAGTTGCCAGATGGAATTGCCCCATCATAAATCTCTTTCTGACGAACGAGGAGTTCCTCCCCATCATCTGGCGTGAGATAAAATCCTCCTGTCTCGTTATCCCAAAAATGCTGTATCAACTCTTCATTCAAATCTAGAGCAGTTTGAAGATAACTCGCATTAAAGTTGGCCTCATAGAGTTCTATTAAGCCCCAAATCAGAAATGCGTAATCATCGACCTGAGCTAATATGCTTGCTTCACCATCTCGATAGCGATGTAAAATTCGTCCTTCTGGGGTTCGCATATTTTTAAAAATAAACTCAAACGCGTTTTTGGCGGCATCCAAATAACTGGTTTCATCAAAAACTTGTGCTCCTTTTGCCAATGCTGCGATCATTAGACCATTCCAGTCAGTAAGAATCTTGTCATCTTTATGAGGATGTATACGCTTTTCACGTTCTGAAAATAACTGTTGCCGAATGTTTTCAATTTTTTTCTTCAAGTCTTTTACTGATATGTTTAGATCAGATGCGATATCTTCAATTGGTTTCTTTAGATGAAAGATGTTTTCCCCTGTTTTTCTTTGAATCATCATATCTATAAAATTCCCACGAGGTTGGATATCAAATACTTTAATGATTAAATCTGCGTCTACCTGTTCGAGTATTTGTTTAATCTCTTCTTCAGTCCACAAATAAAATTTGCCTTCTTTACCTTCACTGTCAGCATCTTCAGCCGAGTAAAAACCACCTATCGGTGCTGTCATATCACGCAGGACATAAGTAAAGATGTCCCGAGCAGTGTGTTCATATTCCTTTTTCTTAGTTGCTTGATACGCTTCTATATAAGCCATCGCCAACATAGCTTGATCATAGAGCATTTTTTCGAAATGAGGTACTAGCCAGAGATAATCCGTTGAATAGCGATGAAATCCAAAGCCGATATGATCGTACATTCCCCCAAGCCTCATAAATTGGAGAGTTTTTTCAACCATCATCAAAGCTTTTTCATCATCAGAACGCTTCCAATAACGAAGTAAGAAAAGCAAGTTGTGAGGACTTGGAAACTTTGGAGCATCGCTGAACCCGCCATATTCATCATCAAAACGGCTTTTAAGCGAGCTATAAGCAGTTTTTAGCATAGTTTCTTCCAATTCTTCACCCACTTCGCCCTTTGACACCTGTTCAAGTGCAGAAACGACTTTATCCGTTGCATTGAAAACTTCGTCTCGTCGATTTGTCCAAAGTTCTTTGATATAGGGTATTACATCCAGCATACCAGTCATTCCAAAACGCCCTTTTTTAGGAATATATGTTGCAGCAAAGAATGGTTTCTTATCGGGGGTCATAATTATGGTAAGTGGCCATCCACCTCTACCTTTAAGTAATTGGGCGACCGTCATGTAGAGATTGTCGATATCTGGTCGTTCCTCTCTGTCGACCTTAATGTTTACAAAAGCATCATTCATTAATTTGGCTACTTCTTGATCTTCAAAGGATTCATGCTCCATTACATGGCACCAATGACAAGTAGAGTAGCCAATGGATAAAAAAATTGGTTTATCTTCTTTTTTTGCTTTCTCAAATGCTTCAGGTTCCCATGCATACCAATCTACAGGATTATACGCATGTTGAAGTAGATAGGGACTTTTTTCATTAATTAATCGATTAGCCTTCTTAGGTTCAGATTCATCTGACATTATTATAACCTCAATAGTGCACAACGTAATTTACATTGAACTGCATATGATAAGGCTTATGTTCAATGCATATTTGAGCTAATCCCATAAAAAAAGGTTAAAGAAAAAGAACTTTTATAATAACTCTTTAAAACGGTTGAGATGCACGAACGCTTCAAAGGGAAATCTAGTTGGTCGTTTTTGTTCATCTTTTACATGTTTCTCTGAAAGTACAGGGCTAATAGTCTCTGAATGCTTTCCAATAATCACTAAAGTGATAACAGTTACATCTTCTGGAATTTCGAGAACGCTTTTAACAATTTCCTCGTTGAATCCTGCAATCGGATGGGCAACTAAACCCATTTCTGTCGCTCTTAATATCAGGAATGCTGTTGCCATACCAGTATCGAAAAGATAATACTCCCTACCTTTAACAAAACAATCATACTCTTTATTACTAAATATAGCAACGATTAGTGATGCTTTAAATGCCCATACATTTCCACTTGACAATGATGAGTGCAACTTCTCTAATACTAAAGAGTCATTAACGAAAACAAATCTCCATGGTTGATTGTTAAAACAGGAAGGAGCCAATTGAGCACTTTCTGCTAATTCGTTAATTAAATGGTCAGTTATTTCTATGGGCTCTAATGAGCGAAATGCTCTTCTTTCATATATCGCTTGCTTTACATCCACCGAGATCCCTCTTTTTTATTCATCTAATAACTTCTTAAATTCAATAATTCTAAATTGTATTTCAAAAACGATTTTATTGTGAGGAATAGTTAACTTTATCTATTGTATATAAAGTCAATGTTGGTTCAAAAGGTGATCGTTAATGTGGAAACAGCAATTACTTGCATTCACAGAACAACTCAAGCATCCGGCTTGGGGTTTTTCTCATTTTCAACGAATTTACGAATTATCACTTCAATTAGCCAAGGAGCAAAATATTGATGTTGATCAAGATGCACTATTTGCAGCAGCCTATCTTCATGACATTGGTGCATTTGAGCCCCACAGGCAGCCAGAAATAGACCACGCAGAGCGATCAATTCAACTTATAGAAGAAATCCTTACCCCAATGGGCTTTCCGGTGGAAAAAATTCCTCTTGTTAAAGATATTATTAGCGGTCATATGTTTTATGAAAATCCTTCTGCACGAAAGGAATCAATTATCTTTCACGACGCAGATGTTTTAGATTTCATGGGCATAATCGGAGTGACAAGGCTGTTGTCGATCGTTGGTATCTCTGATTGGGCGCCAGACTTGAAAAGTGCAATAAAGAGAATTCAGCAATTTATCAAAGAACTCCCAGAAAAATTACATACGCCTCAAGCTCGTCAAATAGGTAAGATCAGACAAAAAGAAATGGAGACTTTTCTGGAAATTCTATCAAAAGAGACGCGTAATTTAGAGGCACTTTAACTCGTAATTTGTGAACTAACCAATATTACATGCATGAGAAAGGCAGATTAAGAAAAAAATTACCTTAAAATTACTAGAACATGATTTAAGCGCAGGATAGAAAATTAATAAGTATCTTCTAAAGCAAAAAAGAAGATATTGAAAAGGAATAAAGATTCATTCTTGTATTCATTTACTTTTTCTTAAGCTTACCAAGAATGTCTTTGCCCTTTTTTCCTCTAATTTTCTTCTTAAGATCTGACATTTATGAGCCTCCTTACCTTACTCTTGTATTTCTACCTATTTAATTATTATTCTTGTGGAAAATTTCATCTTATAATTAGGAGCTGTAATTTAAACCTAAGCTCAAGTATGTTTCCTGAAAATTGTTATGTAAATGCTTGTATTCAGTGTAAAAACTTATTCAGTCTTAATTAGTTGTTTTTATTCTATCCTGTCGATCTGTAAAGGCAAAATTACTAGTTTTGCAGTATTTCTGGGTTCAATAAATTATGCGGTAACTGTTTATCAATAAGGACACGCACTATTTCCTCTACAGATAATTCCAATACTGTATTAAAGGTGCCTCTAAGAAGATAAGCACTGTGGCATGTTAAAATTATATTGTATTTTTCTTGTCCTGTTTTTCTCAAAGGATGTCCTGCAGGTAGAGAAGTCGCAGCCATTTTTCTTAGTGGATGGTTTCTTGCTAAAGGTTCTTCTTCAAAAACATCCAATGCTACACCACCAAGTTTTCCGTTCTCTAAGGCTTTAATAACCGCAGATTCGTTAACAACCGGTCCTCTGGCTGTGTTAATTAGGAAGGCACCATCCTTCATTTTTGAAATTTGCTCTTCGTCGATTAAACCTACTGTTGATTCATAAAACATTTCAGTACGCTGATAGTTTTTTTCGAATCCCAAATAGACTCGTTCACGTTTTTCAAATAATGGAACGTGTACAGAAATAAAATCAGCAGTTTCAAGTAATTCATCAAGATCTACTCTTCTTACTTTACCTTTCTGAAAAATTTCTTCGTCGAGATAAGGATCATATGCCACAATTTCTTTAAAAACGTGCTGAACAAATTCTGCAACCTTTCTGCCGATTCTCCCATAACCTAATATTCCTAAAACTGATTTATATAAGGGAGCACTCGGTATTCTACTCTGACTCACCCATTTATCTTCTCCTGATTGTTCTCTCCCTATGTCGAGATCTCTCGCAGTAACAACTCTATGGTGATACTCATTTGAATGACCTGCTAATGCTAGAATATATTGAATGGTATGTTGACCAACTGAATTTGGACCATAACCAGGAACATTCACCGCTGGAATTCCTAGTTCTGTCAATGCAGGGAGGTCTAGTTCATCATAACCAACGCCAGCTCGCAAAACAAGTTTACAACGATCTGGATCCAAATGTTCATGTGCACCTTTTCTGCCAAAGTCAAGATGTTGAATTACAATAACGTCATATTCATCTAATTTTGTAAAATCTTTTATATCCGGGTGATAAACATCAACATCTATGTTGTGCTCATTTAATCCTGATTCAAGGGTACTCAAATCATTTGAATAAAATGTATCAATAACTGCTACCTTATACGCCATTTCCATTCCTCTAATAATTTCAGGATCACTGTGTTTAACGTCAATCATTAAATTGATATATAAAATTAACTATTTGGCATAATTAATCTAGTTCTAGAGAGTCATTGATCGCCAAAACATGTTTATCTGCTGTATCTAGAATTTCTTCAATTTTTTAGCATTGTTCACTTGATCTGCGATAAAGCTAAATAACTGAAAGAAATCTTGTTTTCTAATACAGTTCTACTCTATTTTGTTCAAGGGAAATTTCAAACGCGAACTTCTGTCTTGAATTCACTTAAACATTTTTCTACTTCATCAACTTCTTCTTTCAATGATTCACAAACCGATCTGAGCATGCTGATTTTGGATTTTATTTCTTTTACAGTATAGATATCTTGATTAAATTCATCTTCATTTTCAGAGGTAAATCCAATTAGTCGTTCTAATGCGTTAAAACATAGTTGCCTACTATCACTCTTTTTTATTATGCGAAAAAGTTCCATTGACGTTTCAAATTCGATTTTCCTAAAAATATATTCTTGCCGTACAACACCGTGAACATCTACTCTTAATTCTAAGATGTGATCACCATGATCTAGTATTCTTGTAAACAATCCACCGTTTTGCAGGGCAAATTCTTCGTCTTCTTTTGTGAAGTCTGCCATTCCACTTTTACCGCATTGTTCACAAAAATAGAGAATATATGTTCTCTTATCCATTAGAATTCACTCTTGATTTGTGATATTATTCAACATTCGAAAGGATAGTGATTGAAATATTGTTATTTTGTTAAAAATAGTTTTTGAATCGTCAATTTAAATGACAAAAATGAATTTATCTCAATTCTTAGGGAAGATAAGGATTTTGTCAAAACATGGTTTTTTTTACAAAATCACAAAAACGGATGAACGAATAGTGAGATCTGCAATTTGAATTGCATGAAAGAGAAATTTCTTATATCTTTTTTGCTAGAAACAACTTTAACCCCAGGACACTTGTTTTTCAAAAAGGGTGCGCGTCAATTTCCTCGAACTTTATGCTCAAGCTATGGTCCGAGACCTGGAACTAAAAACCGGCTCTGTGAGGATATTCTCTCCGATCTCATAAAAAAATGCTACTATATTTCTGAAAAAACAAAGATCTTCATTTTCGTGAATTTCAAGTTTCCAGAGACACCGCTTTACCAAATTTCTACGTCATCGACGGAGGAACGATGTCATTTTGAAAACAATGCTGCCGCCAATTTGAAAAGTTTCACATTGATTTTTTGGAAATTGTCTTGGAAGTGTCACTATAACTCCACATTAACGCTCGAATACACTATTTTTAGTTGATTGATATCGAAACGATACTGAATTTACTCCTATAGGAGTATACAAGTTAGAATAAATAGACTTCTCCCCGGAACTATTCCGCACGTGATAGGTTCAGACTGCTATTCTTTTGCGATCTTAGAACATGCGTAGAATTTTTCTACAAACTATTTAAGACACCGACAAGCGTGTTCTATTACATAAATAAGTAAATACATCGTTCATACGACGAAACAGAATCTCTGAAGCTAAGACACTCTTTCAAAGAAGACCTATCATACTTTCAAGACTTTTTTGTGGTAGCAGTTGTAATGGTCGACAGGTAGAGCGTTGCTATTCGCACTCGAAGTTGGGGCACTAGATCGTGGTCTACACATTCGTAGACTGGAAACACAGGAGGAAGGGAGAACGGCATGCAATATTCGGAATTATGTAACGAATTGAATAAATTCCTACAAGGAGAAGTCCCTCTTTCTACCATTAAGGATTGTTTCTCTCTTTATTGGAATAACGTTGACGAACAAGGCAATCACGAAAACAATATCTCAAAAGTTGAGTTACTCCATATAGCTGTGGAGGCCTACGAATCCGGGTGGTTTTCAAAAGAAGACCTACAGAAAACCTTTTTGCATTATTCCTCAGAAGTGAATTATCAATCGCATGGAACAGATGAAGATCGTACCAAAAGCCATGGATGAGGACATCCCGTTAAGAATAAGGGTTATGTATAGAAGGATGTTGTGTGCCATGCATTCCTTTTATACATCCCTGCACATCTTTTTTTATAGAAATAACCGACCATTTTAAAAACAATCATGCAGCCGATTTCAAAATTTTCAAATTGGTTTTTTAGAAATTCATCCTTAGGATCTTATAACAAAATCCTTAAGTGCTCTAAGAATTGAGTTCTGCACAGTTTGATGACTGTCGCGACATATCGAGAAAAGGGAACTCTTTCTTTGAACATATGTTCTAACAAAACTATGGTCGCCTGAAGGCGTCGCGTATTCCTTCTTCTTAAAGAAGAAAAAAGAAAATAAATTATTAAAACTAAATAAAACTGAACAAGACGGTCTAACCAGTGATTTTTTTAATACGCAACCCAATATCTTCTTGCCAATCAGTTTTAAACTATGCCATTCCCATTTTTTTCATCATGATCTGTTGATAAAGGTCGGCCGTATCCTTCGAGGTACTATTTCCTTTTCTCTTTTCTGGAGTTGGATAGCGTCTGAGGGGCAAGTGGTCACACAAAGACCACAACCAATACATCTGTCCAAGTCTACTTTTGACACCTCATCTACCATGGATAACGCTTCCATCTGGCAACGATCTATCCATGTTTCACAACCTGCACATTCTTCGGGGTCAACTACCGCAAAATAGTTTGATGTATAAACTTCATTTTGGCGAGGAAATTTCTTCATATTGAATAAAACTTTACTACAACATCCACAACAAGCACAGATAAAAAGTGGGTTCTGATTATTTGGAGGTTGTAGAACCAAGAATCTCGAACTAAGAATCACGATCTATAATGATTCAGGGTGAACTACTACCCAACAAGTTAGGTGGCTTCTGCCCTCCTAGACTGTTCTGCTTAGCCAACACGGTTGGTCACATGAAGCCTAGTCATCGACAGTTCGGGCTGGTCCACGGCAGCCCCCGTCCCTCAAGGGACACTTGAG
>NZ_JAHPYX010000065.1:0-2537 GCF_019058535.1 Candidatus Borrarchaeum sp. | reverse complement strand
GTCCAGATGTAGATGCCGCTATTGAAAATTTACGAGCTATAGCAAAAGTGCTTGATGGGTACCCATATGCAGGACAGATAACAATTAACTTAGGAATTGTAAGAGGAATTGATTATTATACGTCAAGTGTCTTTGAAGCATTTGTTCCAGAAATGGGTGAATCTGCATTAGGTGGTGGCGGACGATATGATAATTTAATTGCAGAATTTGGAGGACAAGATGTTCCTGCTACCGGTTATGCAGTTGGTATTGACCGATGCCATCTCGCTCTTGAAAAACAAAACTATGAGTTTCCAAAGCCTGAAATTAGAATACTAGTCCTCTATCTAACTCAAGAAGAAAGAAATATTGCCATCCAAACTACTATTAATTTAAGACGTGTTGGTTTTCCAGTTCTTCTAACTTTTGAAGAAAAAGGAATAGTAGCAGGATTAAAATTAGCAGACAAACAAAATGTTCCTTTTGTAATCATTATTGGCGAAAAAGAAGTCAAGAAATCAGAAGCTACAGTGCGAGACATGACGAAAGGTTCTCAAGAGTCTGTTTCTTTTAAGAATCTTATTGAGTATTTTTTCTCCAAAATGGTCAAATAAGCTCTATGTCACAAAATAAAGGAAAGGGTTGCTTCTTAGTGTCTCTAAAAATTACAATCTTAGGCTCAGGAGACAGTGTTGGAACTCCAAAATGGGACTGTCACTGTGAAACCTGTGAAACTGCAAGAAAGAGAGGTATTCCCTTTTCAAGAACTCGTTTTGGGATTTTGATAGAATTACTTGACACCAATAAACGAATATTGATTGACACGGGACCTGATTTAAGATCTCAACTATTAACTCATAATATAGATAGAATTGATGCTATTTTCTTTACACATGGACATTACGACCATCAAAGCGGATTTGCCGATTTCTATCGCACACGTATCCCTGCAGTAGAAATATTTGGAACTGAGGAAACTCTTAATTACATCCTTTCTTCGGGTGGAATCATGAAATCCATTCGATACAAAAATCAGGAAATCTTGCCTTTCCATCCCATAGAATATGACGGATTTAAATTTACTGCATTCCCTGTCTTGCATGAAACAAGCCCTACCAAACCAGTAGGTTATGTAATTGAAAAACCAGGGCATGATATCAAATTGGTTATTACAGGGGATACAGGCTTCAATATTCCTCATAAAAGTCTTGAATTCATTTCCAATCCTAATCCAGATATCCTCATAGTGGATTGTTTTATTGACAACCAAGAAGATACAATAAGACGGTTCAAAAAGTTTGTTTTTGATTTTGACTTTTTCAGGAGCTCCAATCACTTGATTTTTCCAGATATCCTAGAATTTATAGAACGCGTTAAACCTAAAGAAACATATTTAATACATATGTCACACTTATGCGCTCCTCATGATCAATTAGAATCTAACTTGAAAAAATATGAGCATATTAAAGCTGCTTATGATGGACTAACGATGATTTTGTAATCCTAATTTTTTTTTAATAAACAATTCACGATTGCAGCGTTATTATCTCATCTTTATTGAGCGGAAAATGAATTACCTGTAATTTGCCTCTACATTTAGGGCATTTTTCTATCATTGTTTTGGTATTTTTGTCAAATTGTCGTACAATCGCTACGTTACATAAGATATCTGTGCCACAAGCAGTACAATGATAGAATATTTGATCGACGTTAGCATTTTCAAGTACTGGATTTGCCTTACATAAAAAACAAAATTTTTTCATATCGCAAATGACTTTGTTTTCACCGACGTCTATCATTGAATATAAAAGCCCCCAAAAAACAATCAATTAATATGCTGGTTTGTAGGTTGTTTTTTAATTGCTTGAGACAGTCTTTTAATAGTATAATGGACTGGCTTCTTATATGAGTTTCATAACATTTGTGATCTTCAGTAGATACTTAGCATTTAAAATTAATATTTTCTTCTTATCTTTATTCTTATCGCTATAGATGATATTACTTCGCAGATTGAAGAATACTATATTATACCTTCAAAATCTGCATTTTGTTGATAAATTTAATATATCATGCGAGATAAATATGAATTAGTTTTTATATTACTTACACAATTTATATTAACATCAAGGTCTGTGGGGGATCCAGATGGAAGAAATACACAAAATTCAAACAGGAATTTCCACTTTCGATGAGTTCTCGGGTGGTCTACCAGAAAAAGCAATTTATCTAATAACCGGAGGGCCTGGAACCGGAAAAACTATTTTTGCGTGTATGTACGCTTATTTTGGTGCACTCAAATTTAACGAGAAAAGCATGATTATTACTACATTAGATAGTCGTGAGCATATTCTCCGTTATATGAAAACGTTTGGTTGGGATTTTGAGAAATTAGATAATCTTATTATTAAAGATTTAAGCAAAATCCCCGCAGCAGAGGATTTTGGAAGTTCAATTCTCTTTAACAGGCTAATGGAAGCGGTCGTTGAAGCTGAGGATGAGGTCGAAAAGGTTAGTAGAATTGTACTAGACAGTGCAACCTCAGTCATTTCATTATATAC
>NZ_JAHPYX010000064.1:0-11255 GCF_019058535.1 Candidatus Borrarchaeum sp. | reverse complement strand
CTCTATGGTTTTTTCCACGCCTAGTATATTCATATTCTTTGAATGGAAAACCAAGATGTGTTAAAGCGGATCTTATGTGGTGAAAGTTTTTCGTTTTTGATTGAGAGATTTGAATACCTTTTGTTATAATAGATCCATCAGTTAAGAACCATCCTAAAAAGGGAAGAAATTTCTCTGGCGAAAAAACATTATTTCCTATGATAATATTGTCAGACTTACCGACCCATTTGCCAAAAGAAGGAATTCTGAACCAACTGCGCTCGCTTAGTTCTTGTGCTTCTGCGAATTCAAGCTTATTTTCCCAAACCGTTTTTTTTCTTTCATTAGTTCTTCTGTTGAACACCACTCTATGATTTGGTGTAACTAGTAGATCTAAACCACCTTTGATTGAGAAATTATACATCTCTCCTTCGTAATCATACTCAAAAATCCTTTGATGTTCTTGAAACTCTATCTCACCTGCAGAAATATTTACAGTTGCAATTTTTGGAGAACGATTAGTGTTCTTTAGTCTAGCTAATGTATGCCAGCCATCGTCTGTAAGTATTTCAGTATCTTCCGAAAAGCATGCAAAATCCAAGACAACAACGTCAAAATGAACGCCCGGCAAGGGGTCAATAACAATGGCACCTTTGTATTTCTTTCCTTTTATTATTGCCTGCGTTGAAGCCTCTCCTCCTTTTGCCTCCTTGATGTCGTTTGGTAATGGGATCAGATAATCATTCTTTCTATGTTCATAATAAAACAGATTTTGAATCCAAGAAGATACACTTTGACGCGTAACATCTTCAAGAGACAAATGGGAAATTCTCATCAGTAGCATTATCAATTTCCAGACAAGGTTTTCACTATAGCGAGTAAGGTCTAAGGTAATCTTTCCATCTCTAAAGCAATAACTGGCTAAATCTAATAGAGGCAACTTCGAAAGTGGGTGCTCTACTTTTATTTTTTCGATGTCTAATAACGCTTTGGCTACGGTATTGAGGTCAGTAGTTTTATATTTTGCAGAGAATGCATATATCTGAACAGCTCGGTTGTTAAAGAACCTGTAAAGATCTACATGGATATTTCTCGACAGAGCAACAAAATCTTTTCTAATGATCAATGGGATGTCAGCTCTTCGAAATCCAAGGTGGTTAAGAGCCCGATAATACAAATAAGGCATATCGAATTTGTCACCATTATACGTTAAAATAACTGGATATTCGTTGAAGATCTGAAATATTTCTCGAAGAAGTTCTTTTTCCTTTGAAAAATACTCGATCCTTACATCTTCAAGGTTATCTTTGGCGTCTCCAATTTCCACATCTTTTCTTTCAAGGATTAGTATTCGCTTTTGCCCATCCGATGCTACAACAGAGACACACCCAACAGGGAAATTTGCTTGTTCAGGTCTTGGAATTGCGTCTGCAAAAGGTGAGATAACTTCAATATCAATAGCCACACGTTTTATATCAGGTATGGGTGATAAAAAGAGAGATACATTCTCTTCCAGCAGTTCTTTCACTTCTTTTGGTTCATCTTCAAATAGTCGCCTAATTTCTTCTTTAATCTCTGCCGGCACGATTGCTGCGCTATTAAGCTGGTTATCAAAGACTTCATAAGGCAAACCGGGTGTTAACTCTAAATCCGCTATGTAACATTTGTGATATGGAATATTTGCTTCCCACGCCGTTGGTAGTAACTCTCGAATAGCCCCTGTTCTCCCACCTATTGCAAGTGGGTCTTTAGCAATTATTTTTGTCATTTTTATAGACCTATCTTGCAAAAGATCCTTTTTTTCAACCGTTTCCATATCCAAAAATCCTGTATGGTTCGTTATCTTAGAGTTGTTTTTCAGCTCTTCAATGGAAATATTTGAAAAGCAATAAGGATGATGTTCTGAGTAGTCATGCCAGAAATAAATTGACTGATTTCTTGGATCATAAAATCGTGCCGCCGCACAACTAGTCTTTCCATCATATTCAACTGAAAGCAAAAAATCTGTCTTTTTAGTTGTTAGTTCTTTAGCCTCTAATTCAGTTATTTTCTCTTCTTTTGAGGATTTTTCTTTCTTTTTTTGTGGTTCATAAGATTCAAAAAACTGATCAAGTGTAGTTTCTGAGAAATCCATGTATTTCTCCTCAAAGTTATTTCTAATTCTGAAATCAACTATCTTTATTTGAAGCGTTCCTTAATATTTTTTCAATTCTATCAATAACGTTTTGCCAACGATATTTCTCTACATTTTCTAAACTTTTTTCCACGAATTTATTGTACGTTTGTTTATCGTCAATAAGTCGCAAGATCTCATTCTTTAACGAAACCTCATTATTTGGTTCAAATACGACTCCTCCCAGACCAATCGTTTCAGCAATTGCCGTACAATCTGAGCCAATAACAGGTGACCCACATGCTTGAGCTTCTAAAATCGGTAACCCAAACCCTTCGTAGAGACTTGGTATGACAAAAATGTCACTTGCAGCATAATAACTTGGTAATTCCTCCTCAGAAACGCGACCTGAAAATATTACTCTATCTGTTATATTCAGTCTTTTTGTAATCTTCACAAGGCTTTTTCTTTCCCTTCCGCTCCCCACAATTATTATTTTAATTCTTACATCCTTTCGATCGTTTTTAATTAATTTTACTGCCTTTAAAAGGCAATGCAATCCTTTATGAGCCTCAAGACGACCCACATAGAGTATTACGGTAGCATCTCCTATATTAAGGAGATCTCTAATATGTTTCCCAGATATATTAGGATTAAATCTATTTAAATCGACTCCATGAGGTACAACTTCACTATTTATACGATAACGCTGCTTAACTTCATCCCTAATATATGAACTATGCGTTACAATTCGATTAAATTGTACAAATGACAGCCAAAATTTGAATATTGCATCATATTTTATAAGTGAAAGTTTGTCTAAACCTCTTTTATAAACAGAAAATGTAAGACCATGATGATCAAATACACAAGGTTTATTATAAAGGCGTTTAATTAAAAAAACCAATAAAAAATCAATAAACGAGTGTGTTTCTACACAGAACACATCATACTGACCTAGAAAACGCAATGCTTTTTTAAGATAAGGAGTCAAAGAGATTTCATGAAGAAGAGGTACTTTTGAAAGAATTCGTGGAAAAGAAAACACTTTATAATCAGATAGAGTTCTGAGCGCCTGAGAATCATACCATGGTCCCGTAACAAATACAGTTACATTATGACCCATTTTCTCTAAACCCAGTACAATTTTCCTGACATAATCGCCTCTACTATCTGGTGATTTGAAATAGTGCATCAAGAAAGCAATTTTCATTGAAAAGTCCGCTCTCCCGTTTTTAAGTATTTATAAAACGTAAGATAGATTTTACAAACTGTATTACTCAATTATTCTTCTAAAGTCAATTGTTTTTTATGAGGTTATAGATAAGAATATCAGGTCCATTCTGAGCTAGATCTCTTATTTTTCCAGGCAGAGCATATTCTTGGATCCCTGCCAAAGGTGATGTGAGGACACCAATAATTTGCGTGAATATACTAAATCCGAGTAATATGTAAAAGAAAACCCAAAAATACCTATTGGATGAAAACTTTTCTAGAGTTTTTCCTAACGGCAATACAAAACATGGAAGAATATCTGTTAAGAATCGAGGACCAAAAGACAGTCCACCATGCCACCATGTATATGTTGAATAGAATAAAAGAATGGCAAAGAATGAAAGGATAAACAACGTTGCCTCTTCTTTATTTGATTTAAAGAAATAGAAAAATCCAGGAATTGACAAAATCAAAATTGGCGAATAGATAAATAAACCTCTTCCAGGGCTGAATAGAAGCCCATATAAGCCAAAGAAAGGGTTTGTCGAAAATACTGAAGAAATCGAAGTATAATCATAAAGAAGATCGTAATAATATCCCATAATAAATGGATTATCAAAACATAGAAAGTTATAGAAAAGGAGTAATGAAAGGGCAGGAACTGTTCCGATAATAAAAAGAATGAAGGTTTTCACTATTTGTGATTTTAATACAAAATAAATCAAGATAGGTATACTTATGAGAATATTTGAGAACCTTACAGTAACTGCTATCCCCATAATAATGCCTGCGAAAAAATGTCCATTGGTTTTCTCATATTTTGTATTTAATATAACCAGATATACCACAAAGAAATTCAAGAACATAGATAATGATTGGGCATAGAAAGTCTTAGCATATATCCATGAGGTCGTGCCGAAAGCTAGTGTTATTGATGTAAAAAGAGCGGAATTATCATTAAATTCCAGTTCAGTTAATAGATTATGAAACAGTACAATGGTTAAAGCAGCGGAGATTGAACTAAGCATCGCCATTGGAACGTATGTAACTGAAATGTAAGATAAATTTATTCCTAGGGAATTTAATAGTATCCAGATTCCTTTTCCGATTAAAAAGAAGGGAATGGCGATAAAAGATTGGCCTGGTGGTAATGTGGAGTAATAATGTCCATTATAATAACCAATGCCCATTCTTGATTCTAATTTCCAAGGTGTGTATATTTCCAGTGCTTGATCGACATACAAATTCTGGAAATCGGTGATTGATACTGTTAATAACCAATAGCTAGATTCATCAGGAGAATAATAATGTGCGATTGAAACTGAGTATATTATAAAAGTAAGAAGAAATAACTTAAATCTAGTTTTGTCATTCCAAATTAAATTTATAATGAAATCTGCGATATCTTTAAATTTATTGCGAATTGAGAAGATTCTCACTCTTGATAGCACCATAACTTTCTTATAGCCTTGTTCTTTCCATCTTGGGCAACGAGGTTGTGTAATGTCTAAAATCTGGCGGTCTAACACTTTTATTTTATTAGTGCTTTTTTGCGTTTCTGTTCTTATTAGGGTTATTCCCATGCAAAAATGGGTTTATGGATTAGATGAAGCTATGCATCTAATTGCACCCTCTTTTCTTGCAGGATCTAAAGACCCAGGTACCAAACCAGGCTACGCTTTTATATTGATCATTATTTTTATAATTCTAAATAGTCAGCATCCATTTTTTGCGCGGTTGTTGACAGTTATCTTTACAAGTTTAATACCTTTTGTTGGTTTTTCTTTTGGCAAAAAACTTGGAGGAGAAAAGACTGGTTTGATTACTGCAATTTTCTTAACGTTTCATCATAGGCTTTTTGATCTTTCCTACTGGATTATGACAGATGTTCCATTCACATTTCTCTCATTTCTTAGTACTTATTTCGTCGTCTGTAATGTTCAAAAGTCTGAGAAATCTGAAACAAATATACATCTCACATTAATTACAGGCATACTTTGTGGGCTCTCATATTTATTTCGACAAATAGGGATTTATCTTGTCCTCATGGTTATTCTACTGTATTTTGTAACAAAGGGCAACTTGGCAGTCAAGTTTAAGGGTTTTATTGGATTTTTTATGGGAGTAACAATCATGTTATTTCCATGGTTTCTTTGGAGTTATATTCAATTTGGTGTTTTAGACCCTGCTACTTCTGTTATTAATATTTCTTCTTTTCCCGTTATCCATGTCAATTTATTGACCTATATTTTGCTTTTCCTTGTCCTAACCGCTTCTAGTGTAATAATATGTTTGATAATTCATTATAGAAACAAATATTTTGGAATAAAAAAACAGCTTGGTATTTTTGTTGCATGTAGCATTTCTGCCTTCTATGTTTTTGCATTAATTTATTTTGTATATTTTAAAACAAAAGGTGTCTTTAAACTTCTACTTTATTATTTCGTACAAATACCTGGGTTGGTATTAGGATTCGATCTAATTAATCAGTATCAGGTAACTCCTTATGCTATCATCATTTCAATCATTATCTTCCAAATTTTATTAGTTGGACTTGTGATCGGCTATCGAATGAACAGGCTATTTACGAGGGTTACCCTACTCTCCATTATTATATTGCTTATATTTTTGGTGAACATTATTTATTATAAATCACGCTATTTTTATCCAATTATTCCTTTGCTAACACCCTTTTTGTGGATTGGGTTGTTTAAAATCAGGGATTCTTCAATTTCCGTTTTACGAAAATTTTACTATCGGTATCCTAACTATTTTAGAAAGGGTTTCTTACTCTCATTTCATAGATCATGCAGTCTTATCATAAGCATTATGTTTATCACTGTAATTCTATTTCCGAATATTGTAGCAGACGGCTTAGCAAATAATGATTATTTATCAACTGATGACATGGTTGTTACATCTCCATTATGGAGAGAATATATCGAGGCTGCTCTTTGGTTTAAAGAAACTAGTGATCCGCAAGCTAAAGTGATGGCATTTAAAAACTTTGATTTTGAGTATTATTCGCAACGAAAGTGTATCGCACCGTCTCAACGAATATATAATGAATACTTTCGAAACAATAAACAAGCATATGTCACGGAATTAATGACTTATATGAAGGCAAACAACATAACCCATATCGTTTTTGGGCCTTTTGGATATTCAGATAATATCCTATTTTGGCTTTCTGATCCAGATACAGCACCTTCTTATGTAGAAGTAATTTACTTAAGAAATTCGCCTAAAGTAATCATATATTTGATTCAATGGTCCAAATTTACGCCAGCATCTCCTTTTGATTAACTGGCGATTCTTTGAGAAACAATGTGCTTTTTCGGCCAGATATTTGAATTTGTGTTAAAGATTTTACAAAGTTAGATTAGTGAACTACCATCCAACAAGTGGAATGGCTTCCTGCTTCACAGACGACCTGCGGCGTCTCTAACCATACCGTTACCTGGTATCGGCTTAACACAGGCTTTAAATCGGGTAGTCCCTGCCCTAATGTGTCCCCTTCCAGACCCACTGGGCTTTACGGCATACAGGGTTCAGAAGGGTACTCGCATGCCGACCTCTTGCCTGCAGGTAGACACATGTCATATGTGTGCGAAAACCTATTTAAAATTTAGAGTGACATGGGTGAAAGTGAAAATAGTAATGCACTTCATCCCCCCAACACGATGAGGGGTCTTCTTGCGAAGAAATGATAAAATAACTTGAGAAAAAATGGACGAACTCACATTGAGTAATGAAGATGACATTATGAAAATCGGATAAGATTATGAGTAATCTAGTTAACTTTGATAACAATAAAATTATCTTTACAGAAACGTGAATAAAATTTAGATTGGAGTTCAGCAATCTATGCGCGGTGTCCTTTTCGGATTAGGTGTTCTTAGTCTATCCCATGTATTGCTAGTTATATGGCGATATGGAATCATTCCTTTGTCTTTTGTTTGGCCAATTAGTTTAATTTGTATTGGAGTTATCATTCTTGCGATTTCAGAACTAATAGGGAAGGAGGTAACTCGATTCCTTGAGTGTATAACTACATCACATAAATATGCTCTTAGTTTTATAATTCTCGTTTCAGTATTAGCGAATCTTTCCTTAATAGGCCCGGGTAATATCCATGGAGACGGTATTTTTCATGTATTCAAAGTTTGGTATTTAAGAAAGGCATGGATGAATGGAATTTTCTATCCAATATGGTGTCCTTACTGGTATTCAGGGTATCCTTTTTTGGAATTTTATGGTCCACTTTTCTATGTCTTTGCCGCTTTACTTTCCTTAGGCACAGACTGGATGACAGGCTCTAAGTTTGCAATTTACTTTGCGTGTATATTATCATCTCTGACTATGTATGGTCTTATTTATGTTATTACTCAAGATAGATTGGGAGGAATAGTAGGAGGGCTAGCATATACTCTTACTTACTATAAATTTCCTCTTTTAACCAAGTTTGGGCATCTTGCTAGCAGTTTAGAATGGTTTTTTCTGCCATTATTATTCTTATTCTTGGAATTAGCTATTAAAAGAGAAAAACACATTTTTGCTGTATATGCAGGTTTTTGTTGGGCGGGAATTTTTCTTACTCATGCAGGAGACGGATATATGATCTCTTTTTTAGTAATATTCTATCTTATAATCTCAAGTATAATTAAGTTTAATTTAGAAAATATATACTTCATAGGGCGATTAGCCTTGATTTCAGGGACTATAACATTGGGTTTATCTGCCTTCTTTTTAATACCTTACCTGCTTGATAGTGTTGAAGCAAATACGAGATTATTTGTATACCCTGGAAAGCTAGGAGACCCCATATCCTTACCTTTAATTCTCACGAGAGATTTTGTACACATCAATCAACCATTTCCTATTTACATAGGGAATTCAATTCTGATAATAGCGTTTTTAGCAATCTTTCTTCGAAGAAATAGAGCATCGATTGTTTACACTGCTTCTTTACTCTTTTCTTTATTTTTTGTTCTAGGCTCAGCAGTTCCGTTTTATAGCGAAATTCCTCTTATTACTAGCCTAGATTATTTTCCTTATCGCTTTTTACTATTAGTTAGTTTTGTGGCATCAGTACTATCTGGTCTCACAATCGCCTCACTTAAAGATATACAAAAACCATTTTCAGCCTATTTAAAGAAATTTAAATCAAAGCGTAAGCTTCAAAAACACTTAATCGTTGTGTTGATGGTTATCATAGTTATTGATTTGTGGCCGGGGACATTAATTTCCAAAAATCGCCCCTTATCTTGGATGCTTGATGATAACTGGATAAATACCTATAATTGGCTTAATGAACATCCCGGTTATCACAAAATCATCAGATTAGATAGAGGAGGTCCTCCTAATTATGCTTATCATGCCATTATAGGGAATACATTCGATACTGCTGGTGCGTTTGGTCAAGCTGAGAATCAAGAGTATTCATCTTTTAAAATCAAATTTGAGGGAGACATAAAATCTTTAAAAAATACTCCTAGAAAGGGATTACTAACTCCCTTAAGACTTTTAGGTGTCAGATATTTGATTATAGATAGTTCTCGTAGTTATGCTAAATACTTGATTGAATCTTCTAAATTGGATATAATGCAGACTAATGGCAACGTAATGATTCTAGAATATAACGAATATACTTCGCCTGTTATTATTTCTCAAGCAGCTGCACTTGTTGAAGCAGATAATGAAATCAATGAATATTATTCTTATGTAACAGATCCAGATTATGATCCTTCAAAAACGATTTTTCTTAAGGCAACAAAATTTGATTACGAATCAAATGTCCCACTTAACTTGCCTGAGGATTTTATAGATGATAAAAGTAACTTCAATTCCGATACACTTGAACTAGAGATTAAGGAGAACACGATCTCTGCAAAGGTATATATCTCTGCTCCTTCTTTTGTATATTTCAGTTTTAGCTACTTTCCTGGCTGGAAAGCCTTGGTTGATGGGACAGAAAGTAATATCTTAATTGCAGAACCAAATTTTATGTGTTTATACATTGATAAGGCTGGAACACATAACATCTCACTTAAATATAGTTTAAATACGCCGAAAACTGTCGGAATAGTTATCACATTAAGTACCTTTCTGGTGTCACTTTTTATGATGGCCTGGCCTTCTCGACAGACATTTAAAGAAACTATAGAACTGATTATATTCAGAAAACGCAAAGGAAAAAAAGTTAATCAAGATCTCAAAAAAAGTTAAACTAAGACTTTTTACGCTAGCTTTCATCTCATCTTCAAAAAGAATCATTTAGATATTAACTTAATCGCTGTGTAAGCTGAAGAAAATACTAACTAAATCCTTGAATGTAAATTTAGAACCGGAGTTCAAAACTATGCGTGGTTCTCTTTCAGGAATTGGAATTCTTAGTCTTTCACAAATTTTATTAGTCCTTTGGCGATATGGACTTCTTCCCTTCTCTTTAATTTGGCCTATTCTTTTGAGTTGCTTAGCAGTTATTATACTGGTGGTTTCTGAATTGTTATGGCACGATGTAACAACCTTCGTTGAATTAATGACTACTTCTCATCGATTTGCACTTGGTTTCATTATTCTAATTGCCGCATTGGCGAATCTCACTTTAATAGGTCCTGGTTATATTCATGCTGATGGTATTACTCATGCTTTTAAGGTGTGGTATCTTAGGAAAGCGTGGCTAAATGGAAGCTTTTATCCACTTTGGTGTCCCTATTGGTATTCAGGATATCCATTTCTGGAATTTTATGGCCCTCTATTTTATGTTTTTGCTGCTTTACTTTCCTTGGGAACAGATTGGATGCTTGGCTCTAAACTGGCTCTGTATCTTGCATGTATAATGTCTCCCCTCGCCATGTATGGTCTTGTATATGTCATTACTGAGGATAGACTTGGAGGAATAGTGGGAGGGGTAGCCTATACCCTTATCTACTATAAATTTCCTCTATTAACGAAGTATGGACATCTTGCTAGCAGTTTGGTGTTGATTTTTCTTCCTTTATTATTCTTATCTTTTGAATTAGCCATTAGAAAAGAAAAACAAGTGTATGCGATATTAGCAGGTTTTTGTTGGGCTGGGGTATTCCTTTCTCATCAAGGAGCCGGATATATGGTCTCTCTTTTGGTATTTTTTTATCTTCTATTTTCCTGTGCTATTAAGTTCAAATTTGAAAATATCTACTTAATAGGTCGCATATGCTTAATTTCAACAGTCGTAGCGTTAGGTCTGTCTTCCTTCTTCATTATACCTTACTTTATAGATGGTATTGGAGCAAATACAAGAATCTTTGATTCACATTGGCTAGGATATCCTATATCTCTACCCTTAATTCTGACAAGAGATTTTGTAAACGTTTATCAACCGTTTCCTGTATATATTGGGGATTCTATATTGGGAATAGCTTTTGCAGCGATATTTCTGCGTAGAACTAGGTCAACCATCGTATATACTGCATTGTTGCTTTTTTCGTTCTTTCTTGTACTCGGATCAGAACTTCCATTCTATACTGCAATTCCTTTTATTGTCAGTCTTGAATATCCGTATCGATTCCTCATACTAGTTAGTTTTGTGGCATCAGTATTATCTGGCATTGCAATTTCATCAATAAAGAATATACAAAAACCATTTTCAGGGTATCTTATGAAACTTAAGTCGAATCCAAGAATTCAAAAAAGGGTAATCGTAATATTGATGGTCATTATAATCATTGATCTATGGCCAGGAACCTTAGTTTCCAAAAACAGACCTTTGGATTGGTTAGTTGATGATGAATGGTTAGGTGCCTATAATTGGCTTGATACACAGACTGGTTACCATAAAATCATGAGATTTGGGAATTCTGGACGCAGTTATGTAGTTTCTTCTTCTATTATTGGAAAAAAAGTCTTATAAAACTCGTTAATTTTTTGTGTAATTCTCTCGTTGGTATCAAAAACTACATTTGTG
>NZ_JAHPYX010000063.1:0-4175 GCF_019058535.1 Candidatus Borrarchaeum sp. | reverse complement strand
GAAGAAGAGGAAGAAGAGGAAGAAGAGGAAGAAGAGGAAGAAGAGGAAGAAGAGGAAGAAGAGGAAGAAGAGGAAGAAGAGGAAGAAGAGGAAGAAGAGGAAGAAGAGGAAGAAGAGGAAGAAGAGGAAGAAGAGGAAGCTGTAGACACAAAAGAACTACCAAAACCAGTGATAACGGAATACGTTCCTAAGGTTAAAGAAGGATCCATTTTATTTGAGATACCACGAGGGCATGTGATTGTAGACTTAAAAGAAGAAGATCTTGAACTTATGACCGATAAAGATCTTTCGCCTGCTTGGACGAAGGCTGGCGAAGCAAATAACAAAAGGATTCTTGTCATCAACTCTGAGACCACGAGTGGTGTTTTAAAAGCGGATGGCACTGTTGAAAAAATGGAGGCAACAGGTCTTATAGGTTTTTACAATCCGAACAAGAAAAATAGAGTTTGGGACGTCGACAGCTATTGGGATAATCTCGAAAATACCGATTTAGCCCCTAGAGAGGGCTTATGCCACATAGATATCTATGAATTGGAACCTGGTGAATTACGCGCGAAAAAATACGCTTTAAAAGAAGTAGAACCTCTTTTGAGAATTGAGGAATCTGTAAATGCAGCACCAGGAAAGGATACAGGACCTAGTGTCTTAATGAAGGATAAGGAGACGATTACTAAAATAACAGTGAGCGTTAGCAATGTATCAAAAACGAAGTTGGAAAATATAACAGTCGAAAAAGAATTGCCTGGAGTCCTAAGGGGAATAAGTGACATAGAAGTTGATACAGGCACTCACAAAAAAGAAGGCAACAAGGTAGTATGGTCAGGATTTAGTTTAGATCCCAATAGCACTCAATCAATGAGTTTCAAAGTTGCAATGAGCGCAAAAACGATAGATCCTCTAATAACTGGGGATATCACTGCCAGCTATGTAGCGCCCGATATGACGGTATCAGGTATTACATTTATGGGATCGGATGGTTACACCAAGAACGTGACCTGGATCGATAAGGATGAGATAGATATGAGTCCTGGTCGCTGGAACTGTGCGATCGAGTTCGAAAACCTGTCTACCTTTGAAATTTTGCTTCGTGAAGTGGAGGTCTATCGACAGACAGCTGAAGAAAGCATTTTCAAGAAACGCTCGGACCGGCGACAACAACTGATAGTCGACGAAGAACGCCTTGATGTAACGCTTAGCCCGGATACCGAGAATAAATGGACCAAAAGCTTTGTGTTCCCAGATCCAAAAGAAGAACCGATTATGAAACTGCCCAGCTTTGGTCAAAAAGTTGACTTCTCGGTCAAAAACATGTTTCTGAGGGAACTTACTGGCTCTGTAATAATGTCTGGTAGTGAAGTGACAGTTGCCGCTATGGACTTAGAAAAGTCATTTGACAGAAATGAAATCAGCGCTGCCGAAACAAAACCGATTATAACTACATTGGCTGTAATCAATACTGGTTCTGCTCGATTTAATGACTTGATTTTTGAGGAAACGATTCCTCCAGGATTTGATGTAGTCGACCAAGATAAAATTGATTTAAATCTAATTCGACCAGTAGAAGGAACAACAGAACTGCAAAAAATACAGATATTAAGAGCGGCAAAAGTAGACTTACCAGATGAAAAAGATCTGAAAAAAGAAAGAACATTAATTGTATCCCTTCGTGATGTTCAAAAACAGGGTAATATTGGCGCAATCCTACCAGGGGATCGTGTTGAGGTAGAGTACCCTCTTCAACCTGTGACTCCAGAGCCTGGAACTGAACATACACCTCCCTTTACAGCAACAGCTGATGTTTTGCCACCATTTACTGAGGCTGCTAAATTTGATGTCTCTGTAGAAGAAGAAAAACTGACCATTAAGCCATACGTCTGGCGTAAAGTGCGTGTCGGCAAATCTATCCAGGAAGGTGCGACCAAGGGCGAATATGCGATCACTATCTTTTACAAGAACAAATTAAAGTCTGGAGAACTTGCACTTGTTACTGATGAAGAAGCGAGTCTGCCTGACATTACCATTAATGATATCCTGCCTGAAGGCTTCACCTTGGTCTCAAGTGATCCAAATGTCAGCGATCAAAGACCGCGACTGGTAGAAGGTAAAAGTTTTACCGTCTTAGAATGGTCCATCAAGGATGTCCCACCTGATCAAATGGTAGAGATTAAATATTCAATAAAAGGCGAGCCTGGAGCTGTATATAAAGCCAGAGAGACTCAAGCGCTTCTTACAGCATAAACTCCTTGGATCAATCCCCTTTATTTTTTCTTTTGTGCATATCGGTGTTTTGTGGAAACTTATCCGCCTATGGAATGATTCTTTTTTAGAAAGATTAATTTGTTAGATAAACAGATTAAATACCGTTTTTTGTCATACTGAAGGTGGTGAATTTAGTGGTTGAAGTTACTTTTAAGGAGTTCCAGAAGCTGGATCTTCGTATTGGCAAAATTTTAAATTGCGAAAAGATTCCTGGTGCAAAAAAGCTCTTAAAATGCACGTTAGATATTGGTACTGAGACCAGAGAAACTATCGTTGGTATGGCAGAGTTTTTTACCCCTGATGAACTCGTTGGTAAGAATGTTGTTGTTTTAGTTAATCTAGAGCCTAAAAAACTCATGGGCGTTGAGTCACGTGGAATGATTCTTGCAGCCGATTTAGGAGGAAAGCCATTTCTACTTACGGTTGAGGGTGATGTCCCAACAGGAACAAAAGTTCGTTAAGATCAGAAGTTAGATGATTGTATACAACTAGATTAAAAGGATATTAAGTTCCCTATGCTGTTCTAGAAGCGATTTATCCTTCAAAAAAAATTCTTAAATGTTCTCCGAGGAGATTAGGCTCATAAGGAATGACAGAAGTATTTTCTCTTATCCATCCTGGCAGATAACCTCGGAGATACGGTGTGGCAAATCTATAATCCAGAAAAATAATGGCTCCTCTATCTGTAAGGGAACGAATTGGTCTTCCAGCAGCTTGAGAGGCTCTTCGCATGGCAGGAATGTTATAGCCATATATTCGTCCCTTTCCTGCAAATTTGGTGTCATAATACTTGATCTGGGCTTGTATCATAGGTGTAGGACTAGCATAAGGGACTCCTACAATGATCACCGCATTCATTTCGTTGCCTGGATAATCTGCTCCCTCCGCTGAACGCCCTCCCATGACTCCTAGCAAAACTGCTCCGTCAAAGTTCGCAAAGTCCTTAAATTGTTGTATTAGTTTATCATTTTGCTGCGAACTCATTTGGCGTTTCTCTGTTAACAGAGGTTTACTTAGGGCACCCTCTAATTCTGCAGTTAAGAGGCCATCGAGAACATTATAACTTGCACAGAACACGCCAATATTTTGAGGCGTATTCTTACAAATCTGGCTAATTAAATCGACCATTTTAGAATAAGTCTCAGGAGTTCGCTGTTTTAGTGCTGTAGAAACCCCTTCACAAATATATGCACAGACATTATCATTTGAATAAGGAGAAGGAAGTACCTCATTCTTTGTGTCACTTGGGAGCCCTATTTTATCAATGAATGCGCTAATAGGTTGTAATGTTCCAGATACGCAAATGGTAGCAAAAGCAGATTTTATAATAGGTTTTGTGCAATAACGAGGATCAAGAGCAGAGATTGTTAATTGAGCTTTGACTTTTTCTGAAGATTTATACCTTTTTAATAAATGCACAAAATCTATTCTATCACTAGTTTCTATCCATTTTGTCATAAACTCTGCAGTTCTTTTAACAAACGAACGTGGATGTTTCCCCAGCTTTAACAATTGTTTTTGAATTACTTCTCCAGCTTTGACCATCTTTTTGAAAAACATGTCGTCTAAAGTTAGTCCAAGTCTTTTTTCTACTTGTTGAAGGAACTCTGAGGGTTCAATAAACGTTTCATCATCTTCTTTCTGAAAATTTTTGAGATTTTGCTCAAGAACACTGTTTAGCGCTTTTCCGAACTGTTCGATAATTTTTGAATTAAAGTTTTTTGACTCTTTAATCACTGCCTTAATGCTATATTTAGAAATTGAATCACTCGCGATTTCAGTAGCGATTTGCGGGAGATTATGTGCTTCATCAAATATTAAGATACATTCGTGAAGTGGTTTTTCAAGAGATAATCTTAGAAAATTATCGCGAATGTTTGGATCAAATATGTACAAATAACTTAACGCTATAATGT
>NZ_JAHPYX010000062.1:0-16883 GCF_019058535.1 Candidatus Borrarchaeum sp. | reverse complement strand
GTGGAGGGGTAGGTGCAGAGAGTTCAGATGGGTTATTAGGTTCGGGGTGCTGAGGTGGAGTAGTGATAGGTTCGGGTATTTCAGGTGGGATAATGGGCTTAGGTATCTCAGGTGGAGCGATAGGTTCGGGGATCTCAGGTGGAGTAGTGATAGGTTCGGGTATTTCAGGTGGGATAATGGGCTTAGAGATTTCAGGTGGAGCGATAGGTTCGGGGATCTCAGGTGGAGTAATAGGTTCGGGGGCTTCCAGAGGGGTAGTAGGTTCAAGGATCTCAGGTGGAGTAATAGGTACAAGAGGAATTTCAGGAATTAAAGGCGCGAGGATTCGATCAACTAATTCTTGGAAGACAAAATCCACGTTTTCTCCAGTTTTTGAGCTTGTTGGGATGAATTCATGTATATTATGCTTTTCACAAAAATCTCTAATGAATTCCTCTTCCGTGACTCCTCCCGCGATATCTACTTTAGTTCCCACAAGAAGTATTTTAGGATCTGTTGTGTTTTCCTTAACAATCTGGATCCATTCATCTAAACTCATTAATGTCGTAAAATCATTCAGGTCAAATGCCAATAACACGCCACGGGCGCCCTTGCAATAACCAGGAAGAAGGAAGCGAAACCGTTTTTCACCACCAAAATCCCACAGTTGAAGTTTAACTACACTATTATCTCTTTCCATAACTTTAGAAAAGAAGTCTGTGCCAATAGTCATCTTCATTGCTGTTAAAAATGTGTCTGAAACATATCGATTCAATAAGCTTGTTTTGCCTACTCCCCCGTCTCCAGCAACGACTATTTTAATTCGATATTCTTTTCTCGTTTTTGAGGCACACAATATCTTCTCATCCTCGCTCTTTCTCAAGTGAATTAGATCCCTAAATACTCACAGAGATCGCAATGCCCGAAACTCAAGTGCCCAAGTGCCTAGTACAAGTGCCTAACTTATGAAGCATTCAATTACTCATTTAGTAAATTATATTAAGCGTGAAAAAACGTTTTTATGTTTCAGACATTATCCATTGTTTCATTAATAGTTCGGGTGTATTAGTTTTCACATTTCCTTTTTCAAGCGACTGAATTTGAAACTTAACTGATATTTTGATTATCCTTTTAAATTCATCACCTATGATTCACCCCGATTTTGTATTATAAATAATTTTCTTCTGAATCTCTGAAATTCCTATTTGTCTCATCTCACTTGCTATACATCAAAATTGACCGTAAACAAAAATTAGAGTTCCTATTAAGTAATTCAAAGTTTTTAGAATATTATTGTAGAATTTCTGGTTCTTTCAAACTCCTAGTAAGTGAAAAACCTTCCAACACTTCTTTATCCGCTTCCGTCAGTTGGTTTGTGATGACTCGGGAGATGAGTTGTCCTATCCCTGGTCCTGACATGAAGCCTTGCCCACACATCCCCACGGTGTTGATATAACCTTCTCTTGAATCCACAGTTCCGACAATTGGAATTCCATCTGGCGTCATAGGATACGCTCCAGCCCATTTTCGGAGCACTTTTAGGCTTTTTATACTAGGTATTAGCATTTCCATTCTTTCAGCAAAAATGGGCACAACATCACCATAACCCGGCATTTTGTGTGTGGGGCTAATGGTAAATGCAATTTTGTTTTCCTGGTTTTGAAAAAAATAGAAATTATTGCAGTCAGGAACAGAACGTATATCAACGACAAGTGGTTTGGTAAAGTGCTCTAAAGATCTTGCAGATTCTGTGATTCCAGCCTTATGAAGGTCAGGATAGACTGGTAAATTTAACTCCACAAGAGCTCCTATTTTAGATGCGGATATACCTGCTGCGTTTATGACCCAAGTTGTTTCATATGCATCTTTGTTCGTAATAACACCCTTGATTTTATTGTCTTTTATTGAAAAATTCTTTACAATTTCCTTAAATTTGAATTCTACATCTAAAGACAAGGCATATTTGTAAAAAGCGTTTATTGCTAAAGGAGGCGAAGCCCTCCCATCCTCAGGTGAATATGATCCTCCTCGTAATCCTTTCCGTATAATTCCCGGTATTAGTTCACTTATCTGCTCAGCATTCAACCAGTCATTGTTTAATCCAAGAGATTTTTGGAGGTCTATACTTCTTTTTAGAAGTTCCTCGTGTTCTTTGCTATACGCTAGAAAGGAGTAACCTCCTCTATCCCATCCAATGTTATCGCCATGTTTCTTTTCCCAGTTGGAAAAGACTTCGATAGATTTGAGACAAGTGATAATCTTCGAAAAATTCGAATGAGTTGCTCTTACTCCTCCGAGCGCTCGATTATTTTGTCCTTGTCCCACCTCGGCATTTTTCTCAATTACTGCAATCTTAAACTCACCGATCTCTCCAAGTGCCATAGCAGTTGGCGTTCCAACACTCCCTGCCCCAATTATGATCACGTCAAGTTTTTTCATTTTATAACCTCCTAATGGCATTGCAAGGAGTTATAAAAAACAATTATAGCGCTTCTGTGAAGATTTACATAGCGGAGCGTTGCAGAATGGATGAGAATTGAATTTTGTGTATTTTTTAAGTGTAATTGTCCAAATACTTTTTAGATTAAGCGTGATGAAGAATTTCGAATGTAGCTTCTTCCTTATACATCGAAGCAAGCATTTGCCCACCTACAGTCTCATCACATAGCACTTTTTTGACACCGATTTTGTACAGATGTTTTACATTCTCTTCTCTAATGACATTGCAAATAATTTCAGTTTTACGATTGAGTCCCCCTATTGCTAAGGCGGTTAAAATAGCGTCTTGATCATGATCTAAAGAGATTATTGCTTCAGTAACGTCAAAGATCTTAGCTTTCAGTAAAAACTTGTCCTCATATGGTTTCCCTGAGATAAAAACAATGCTCTCTGGAAGGTCTTCTGGTCTTTCTTCTAATGGCGCTATGCACACCATATCCTTTGATTCCTTTGAGTTAATGTCTATTTCTTTAAGGAAATTTTTAATTTTTTCATTATATCCACAAATTAACACTATATCTGTCATTTTCTTAAGCCTCCGCATTTCTCTTTCTGGTTGAATTCCTATTAAGTAACTAGCAAATGTACCCGCAAAAATCGCAACCATTCCAATTCCCAAAATGCTGACGAAAACAACAAAAATCCGTCCAGCAGATGTAGCGGGGGTGATATCACCGTATCCGACTGTTGTAAGCGTGATAACTGCCCAATAAAAGGAATCCGCAAGAGATCGTCCCTCTAAATAAGAAAAACCAATGGTCGCGATTGATACCGCAACTATAATGTAGATGAATGCTTTGAAGAAATCCGTTTTTGTAAATTTACGAACTGCTCTCTTCAAATGACCGATTATGACGACAATCATGTGATCCCCTGCTTATATTCAGAATAGTTCAGTAGTATTAAAGTGATGATTTCCAAAATAAACTTTTATTTTGATGTTAATGAGCTGGCTACAGCATCTGCAATTACATTCAAAAGGCGAAAACCCGTTTGAAGCGTCTTTTCATCTTCCTCGTGATCCGGGTTATAGGCGGTAAGAGCTGCTGCTTTTATCCTGAAATGTGCGGCAATCGTCTTTATTGCTTTCTCCATTTCGTCCAGACTAAGCCCGTTTGGAGTCCTATAATTAACGCCAGGTGCTTCTTGTGGGTCAATCACATCAATATCAATATGGAGATAAACTTCTTGGACTTGAGGATGAAGTTTTGTAAGTGCAGAATGTAGTATTCTCATTTCTATATCTTCTTTTAATTCATCAGTAGTGACAACTTGAACCTCTGAATTCTCAAGAAGTTCCCGTTCTTTAGGATCTAGATCACGAGCACCAACGTGCATAGTGTGTGACTCGGGGATAGGGCTCATATTTCCAATATGTGTTAAGAGGTCTGGATAACACTGTCCAGTCGCAATGGCAAGAGGCATTCCATCGAAGAAACCGCTTATAGAGATCTCTGGGGTGTTAAAATCTCCGTGCGCGTCGAAATAGATTATCCCAATTTTGGATGGGGGCAACCCAGCAAGTATGCCAAGGATGGTGTTGCAATTTCCTCCAAGCACCAAGGGGAAATAACCTTCACTGATAGCTTTTTTTATGCTCTTTGCAAGATTAGCATTGATATTAGCTATTTTCTTCAGCATATCATCTTTTGCAGGAACATCTCGTTTAATTGTCTCAACCTTGACTTCAAAACCTTGGTCTAACAGATTACGATCTGCACCTGCTTGGATAAAACGAATTGGTCCCTTTCCCATTCCAACTTGCTCCTCCCCTAAATCATACGGTACCTGGATAAGATTAATTTTCATTTTTTGCGCAACTCCAAATTTTAGCCGCTGGTTCAACATCATAATTTCTAATTCAAACAACAGCAAATTCAAATAAGTGCGCTAAGAGCAAAAACTTTAGGATTCAAAAATATATTGATTATAATGTTTGAATGTTTATATTTAGAGAGAGAGAAAAAAAATCATGTTTGTCATAGGAATCACTTTGAAGAAAAATTAGCTTTGAATCAGGCTCGATAAAAATAAAAAATGATATTCTATAACAGATCGTTGAAAAATTAGAAAAATATGATGGCGTGCTTATGTTAAAGAGTACCCGAGAAATTTAATGAATTTTAGGGATGTAATTAAATGCCAATTGATATAATTATTCTTGGTTCAGGAGATTCTATCGGAACTCCAAAACTTGCCTGCAGGTGTGAAACATGTGAAATTGCGAGAAAAAACGGCATTCCGTTTTCACGAACACGATTTGGAATTTTATTGACGCATTATTCTAAATCTGATCCGACAAACACCACAAATATCCTTATTGATACTGGACCTGATTGTAGAATGCAGTTACTCCAAGCTGGGATTGAAGATATTGATGCGATATTCTGGACACACATGCACTACGATCACATGGTTGGTTTCGGCGATTTTTATCATAATAGGGGCAGTCTAGATGTTCTTAGTACGGAGGAAACTCTAAATTTTATCAAGAATTTTAGATTTAAAGTCAAAACCACACCACATCCTTTAGAACCATACGTTCCAATAGATTATCATGGGTTGAAAATAACTCCATTTTATGTGCTGCACAAATCCGCATTAACAAAACCTATAGGCTTTTTAATAGAAGATGAGACAAGCAAGAAGATTGTGATTACTGGTGATACGGGATTTAGTATTCCTGAAGAAAGCCTTAAATTAATCCAAAATGCTTCACCTGATGTTTTGATAACCGACATGTTTACGGATGCAGATACAGAACGCTTCAAAGAAGTTCATATGTCTATTTCTGAGGCTATTCGATTCGCCCAAATATCAAATGCGAAAGAAACATACTTGATGCATATGTCACATCGATGCAAACCACATGACGAATTAGAAACGTATTTGGGATCTTATGAGTACATTCATGTAGCTTACGACACTCAAAAGATAAGTCTGTAACAAAAGCAGATTCGGTGAACTGAGTGGTTGATTTACTGCTAATTTACCCATTTTCAACGATGATTTCGCGATTTTTAAGTTCCCATCTCTCAACATAGGGTATATAGCATCCTACGTTAGAAACGGCTATTCTGTAGCTATAATCGATTGTACTTTTATGAGTTTTCAACGTTCTTAAGGTTTCATATAAGTTGGCGCAGTTTTCGGACTCTTTCCTTTGAGTTCTTCGTGATACCACGCATAGGTAAGTGGTCTCCCTTCCCTCAGGAATTCAGAACAAACAACTTCTCCAATAAACACAGTATGGGTGACAACGTCAACTTGGTCACGAACCTTGGCCTCCAAAACTGCAAGAGTGTGTTCGGTGATCATGGGGCTATTATAAACACCTTTCTTATGGGAAACCTGGTCAAATTTATCAATGTCTCTGCCTGACCTAAAACCAAAACGGCCAATAAATTTCATCGGCGTAGATTCAGCAAGGACTGAGATAGCAAACATACCACTTTTGGTGATATAATCATGAGTTAGGTTCTTCTTATTGATGCTCGTCGCAACACAGGGCGGATCACCAGCAACCTGCATTACAGTATTGACTATTTGACCGTTTGTTTTGTTTTTGAAGTGTGAGGTGACAATATAGAGGCCTGAACTTAAATTACGGAGTGCTTCTGGGTCAATTTTACCACTCATAAACACATCTCCCTCTTTCTGTATCTTCCCGTTCTACTATTTCAAACCATACCATTCATCTGTGCAGTGTTATTCTCTTAATTTACTTTATTACACCTTAACTCTATTTATATAACTTAGACGAATTTTTTCCGTGATCAGAAGGTTTATATCTTACTGGATGGTTTCAAATCTTCTTAAATTGTTTACAATACTTCTGTAATACGAACGAGGTGTATTTTGTGGACAACTTCGATGTTATGGTAATAGGTGCTGGTTCTGGAGAGATTATTCTTGATTATGCGTTATCTCACGGGATGAAGGTTGCTTTAATCGAAAGAGGCCCATTAGGAGGTACATGTGCGAATCGTGGTTGCATTCCGAGCAAAATTTTGTTATATCCTGCAGATGTAGTTGATACCATCAAAAATGCTGGAAAATTTGGAATTAATGCAAAAATAGTCTCCATTGATTTTAAGTATATCATGAACAGGATGCGAGGCATCCTTGCAGAAGATCAAAAGCGAGAACAGTACGTAGAACGAGTACCAAATTTAAAATGGTATAAGGGAATTGGTGAGTTTGTAAGCGATTACACACTGAAGGTTAATGGCACTAAAATAAAGGCAGATGCCGTGTTTATAGTTTCAGGTGCACGTCCTTATATCCCCCCTATCGAAGGACTTGACAATATTGATTACTTAACAAGCGCCACTCTCCTTGAACTTGAAGAATTGCCTAAGAGCTTTGTTGTGGTGGGAGGAGGCTATATTGCTTGTGAATATGCACATTTCCTTTCAAGCATGGGTAGTAAAGTTACTATAGTTCAAAGAGCTACAAGATTAGTTAAAGAACAGGAACCGGAAATATCAGAGCTTTTAAAGAGTGAAATGGGTAAGAAAATGGATATTTTTACTGGCTATGAAGTTAAATCGGTCAGTGAGATTCAAGGTGGGCTGAAAGAAGTAATAGCCGAAGAAAATGACACTGGGAAGGAAACAAGACTTAGTGCTGAAGCTATTTTAATTGCTGCAGGTAGAAGGTCTAATTCGGATCTCCTTAAACTAGAAAAGACCGGAGTAGAAATAGGTGCTAAGGGTGGCTGGGTAAAGGTAAATGAGTATTTTGAGACTAGCAAAGAAAGAATATGGGCATTTGGGGACGCGATTGGACCTAAACATTACATGTTTAAACACGTCGCAAATTATGAAGCACGGGTAACATGGTATAATGCACATAGCACTCTTCACCCAGAAGAAGTTCATAGACATGATCATGGAGATCACGCTACTAAAGTGGCGGCCGATTATCATGCAGTACCTTGGGCGGTTTTCAGTAATCCCGAAATTGCTGGGGTAGGATTAACAGAACGGCAAGCAAGGGAACAGCTTGGTGAAGGGAAACTCCTGATCGCAAAAAACAATTACAAAGACACCGCCAAGGGAGAAGCTATGGGCAATCCTCCAGGTTTCTTAAAACTAATAGTCGAAAGAGAAACGCAAAAGATTCTTGGGGCGCACATAATTGGAGTCCACGCCTCGATACTCATACAAGAAATTACCAATATTATGAATTGCGGCGATGGAACAATCTTACCCTTGTATCAAGCAATGCACATTCATCCTGCACTAACTGAAGTAGTTAGTTTTGCCTTAGGGAACTTCCAAGAAGCATGAATTTCAGTGAACCCGAAAATACTCATAACTTTTCTCAAAATCTCTTGTAACTGGAGATGAAAAAATGGTTCAAATAATCAGCACGGAAGAACTAAAAGAAAAAATTGAAAAAGGAGAAGAATTTATACTCCTTGATGTTCGAGATACACCCGATTATGAAGAAGAACACATTGTTGGGGCCATTCATCTTTTGATTTCAGAAATGAATGAACAAAAAGTAGATTCGATGTTCGATAAAGATAATCTAATAATAACATATTCTGAGGATATCAACTGTCCTGCGAAAAAAATTGCGGCAGAGAAATTAATTGATTATGGATTTGAAAACGTGATCGCATACGACGAAAGCTGGAGGGCATGGAAAGAAGCAAATTACCCTATAGAGTCATCTTAAGAAGTTTTTTTTGACTCTATCAAACCTAATGCGGTAATTAATTAGATAAGCATATATATATGCAATATCAAATGCTCTAAAAGACGTTTGCGTCTAGATTGGAAGTTTATTGTTCGCCGAATTAAAACTTTAATACCTCCAAACAAATATCCATTCGTTCATTTGGTTGATTGCATTGGGAAAAAAGATTAGAGAATCCATTTTTTCAAGAATTATCGATAAATCTGGACTTCTTTATGATTTGACTGTGCATGCGGTACATTTTGGTGCACGAAATGAAAGATATAAACTTATCCCTCGCTTAAGTGGAAGGATTTTAGAAATAGGTTGTGGAACGGGTAAAAGTTCAATAAATTCAAACGAAGCGATACACATAGATATAAATCCAAAATTTCTGAAAAGAGGTCTCAGAAAAAATAGACTTACAATTCCGATCTGTGCAAGTGCTTATCATTTACCTTTTAAAGAAAAAACTTTTGACTCAATATTAGTGCCAGATACATTCCATCATCTTGTATTTCACCATAAGTTATTTAGAGAATGTCGTAGAACTTTAAAAGACAATAACGCTCTTTTATACATTTTTGACCCTGTAAAATTAAAAAAGGGCACAAATAGACTACAATCAACTGCGGATGGCATAACTTGGGATTTCACACTCAAAGGATTATGTAATCGAATTTTCAAATTGTCGAAAGCACATAAATTTAGAATTCAAAATTCTAAGATAGCTAAATGTAAGTCAATCATACATTTAAGCGGCTGGTGCGATATCTTATTCACGTTAATTCCGTATAACAAATAAATATTTGATAGAAACTTTTTACGATAGCTGAGTTAATAAATACTTGTCAACCATAAATTCTGGGTGATATAACATTTTCGCCTTTCTTAATCCTTCTTCTCCTGTATCTTGTTCTCGATTTACATATTTGAAATTTGCCCATTCATTTTCCAGAAATAGTTTATTGATGAGTGCATATATTCCTCTGAATTCCCGTTCGTGGCTTCCTTTCTCTATATGGACGACTAAAGTCTCGGCGTTTAATGGTTCACCCATAGTGAACGCCTTTATTTTTTCTTCAACGATGATTACAGCACCCTTGAAATTCAAAATGTCAAAATGGGATAATGCATCAAAAATTGCTTTATCTTCACCTGCTATATGGGGATCATCATAGCAGGCTCTTACATTACACCAGTCTTCTTGAAGTTCTAAGCAACCTGGAACTATTTCTTTAGTTAAGGATGCATATTCAAACTCGTGCTGGCGTCGAAATTGCTTTATACTTTTTCTTTGAGAACGATACTTTGAGCCTTGCAATTCAACCAAGTTCTTTAATAGATACACATAATCTGATGCATCCCGATCTAATTCGGTTTTTATTTTATCTTCATCGGAAAACAATTTCGCAACATTTTCTGGTACTCTTTTCATTATTTCCCCAGATCCTGTACTCTCAGAATAGGTGATACACTCTAAAACAGTTTCTTTTATTTTGTTCGAGCCGATTGGTGGAAAGAAATAGGATTCTTCCTCTGGGCTCGCCATGATCGCTATATTATCGTTAAGTATCGCCCATTTGAAGTTGTAATAATGCCTCCATATGAATAGATTTGTGAAAGTAAATTCAGAAATCGTGGGAGGATATCTTTTAAAATACTCATCAAAGATTGCTTTATCTTCGATCCCAAGTTCTTTGAAATCAGGAAATTTTGGATATTGTGTCATACATTCACCAAATAATAAATTCAATGAGATGGGTGACTTAACTTTAAAATTCGTTGAGGGATGCAAGTTGATTTAGTTAAAGCTAGTGTTTCTTATATTTTCCTATCAAAACAGCTTGTTCTATAACATGATCCTTAATAGCTTTCTCTACAGTCTTTTTGTTGCTTTTTTCTTCAAGTGCTAATTTAGTATCAAGAGCATACAGTTTAAAATAATATCGGTGTGTTCCAGATGGAGGACATGGTCCACCATAATCGTTACGACTCCAACTATTTCTTCCAATGATTCCTTCTTTTGGAATACTATTCTCTTCAATATTTGATATACTAGAATCTATATTCCAGACTACCCAATGATCCCATGTTCCAATAGGTGCATCAGGATCATCCATGATGAGCACTAGACTTTTTGTTCCTTCTGGAATTCCTTCGATTATCAATTCTGGGTTGATATCATCCCCTTGACACGAATATTTCTTCGGAATCATGCCTTCATGACCAAAAGCTGGACTTGTTATTTTTAGCATCACAATACCTCCAACATAACTGACTATTTGTAATAAAGAATCTCTTAAAATTTTATAATAAGGTAATTGATTTTAAACTGAATCGACTTGCGGGGGACGAAAAAGGTCGCACACAAAGGTTTAAATGTAGTATCATCTTAATCTCTCCGGCTACTAACAACGAATGATTATTCATTTCTACTGACGAAAAAAGACCTAAACATGGAGACTAAAAACGTGGCATGTACAGTTATAGTTGGAGGATTTTTCGGCGACGAAGGTAAAGGAAAGATCGCCTCATATCTGGCAATTTCGGATGAACTTGCTGCAATGGTTAGGGCAGGTTGTGGAACAAATGCTGGTCATACCGTAGTCTACAAAGGCAAAAAATTCAAACTTCGTCAAATTCCTTGCGGCTTTGTAAACGAGAAGACGAAACTTTACATGTCTGCTGGTATGTTAGTCGACCCAGAAGTCATTCTCAAAGAAATCGAAGAGACAAACACCAAAGAAAGGCTTAAAATTGACTTTCAGACGGGAATCATTGAACCGATACATCGTGAACGAGATAAAGGTACAATTATCTCAAAAAAAATCGGGACCACTGGTTCAGGAAGTGGTCCCTGTAATGTTGACAGAGTGTCTAGAGTTGGGAAAATAGCACAGGATATTCCTGAACTTAAAGAATATTTATGTGATGTAGCTCTCGAAGTAAACGAATTTATTGATGCCCAAGAGAATGTAGTTCTCGAAGGAACACAAGGGACATTTCTTTCGCTATATCATGGCACGTATCCCTACGTTACAAGCAAAGATGTGTGTGCAAGTGCCATCTGTAGTGACGTTGGCATTGGTCCAACTAAAATAGACGATGTTCTTGTCATCTTCAAAGCTTATGTAACACGTGTAGGTGAAGGACCTTTAGAAGGCGAACTATCAGAAGAAGAGACTATAAGGCGAGGATGGCAGGAAAAAGGTACAGTGACAGGGCGTACACGACGAGCAAGTCCTTTTAATTATAAGTTAGCAAAACGGACAGTCTTTTTAAATGGGGCAACTCAATGTGCACTTACAAAGTTAGATATTGTATTTCCGAATGTACGCGGTATAAAAACTTTTGAAGAATTGCCGAAAGAAGCGATTGAGTTTACCCATAAAATTGAAGCCCAACTGAAGATACCAGTCACCTTGATCGGAACAGGTCCGGGAGTAGAAGAAATTATTGATAGAAGGGCTTAAGAGGAGGAAAAGAAATGTATACTATTGTTGCAGAAGACCTATCAAAGAAAAAAGGTCAGTTTTTTGAGGATCTAGTTACATTCCTTGAAGAAAAACTTCCTAGATTTACTTCAATCAAAATCGAAGGGTCGGACATTGTAGTGTCAACTGACACTCCTGAAAGAGATTTTAGCAAAAGAACTCTTCGCCAACTTGTTCGAAAACATTTACACAATGTTCGACTAAAGGGAGAACTAAAAATAATTGCAGGAGATAATAAAGACGAATATATAATCAAAAAAAGGAAAGGTATAGAACTCGAAATTGAAGAAGAAGAAGAGGAAGAGTTCTAAAAGCGTATAAAAATTTCAAAAGAGTTTTCAATCTTTTTCTTACATTTTCTTACCTTAAAGATAGATTTCAATAGATTATATTTGAATAGATCTCCTTAATGGAATGTGATTTTATGAAGGAAAAAATCTCTGTTACTTTAGCACAAATGGCCCCGCTCCTGGAGAATAAAAAAGCAAATCTTGAAAAGATGCAAAGTTGGATCGAACGTGCTGCTCGTGAAGAATCAGACTTAATTGTATTTCCAGAGATGTCTTTGACTGGTTATAGTCTGCGTGATCACGTATTTGAGCTATCAGAGCCCATTCCGGGTGATTCTGTCAAGAAACTTGAAGAAATTGCTATCGAGAATAATTTATATGTCATTTTTGGAATGCCCGAGATGAGTGGAGGACTAAAGGGCATCATCTATAATTCAGCCGTTCTCTTAGGTCCTAAAGGTTATATTGGTAAATATCGAAAACAATTCCTTCCTACCCATGGACCCTTCGAAGAACTTCGGTATTTCAGGCCAGGGCCTGTACCTGAAGTTTTTGAAACAGCAATCGGCACTATAGGTCTGCAAATTTGCTTTGACGCTTTTCTTCCAGAAGTATCAAGATTTCTTGCTGTGGAAGGAGCTGATGTCCTTGTTAATATATCTGCAGCTCCAGCAATTGGAAAAGCATATTCAAGATGGGGTAGGGCATCGTTTGAGACGGTAATACCAGCGCGAGCTATGGAGAATACTGTTTTTTTTGTCTATGTCAATCTGGTGGGTATAGAAAACAATGTTCTCTTTTGTGGTGGCAGTGAGATTGCAGCGCCAAATGGAGAACAAATCGCTAAAACAAAATATGATGATGAAGATTTCTTAACAGTGAAATTAAATCTCTCGAAAATAGAGAAAACAAGGCGTTCATTTACTTTCCTTACTCATATTCGTCCAGAGTTGTATGATCGAATTGCTGATTGTATAAGAAAAATTTGATATGGCAATTTGGGGTGTTATTGCACTGTGGATTTAAATGAATTTACGGCTCATGAATTGCTTGAAAAACTTGAATCACAAGAAATATCGGCTGAGTCCATCGTTTTAGCATGTTTCGAGCAAATTGAACGATTTGATAAGGATTTAAATGCATTTATAACACTTACAAAGGACGCCGCGCTAGATCTGTCAAAAGAACTTGACAACACATTCTCGAAAGATCAATGGGGGAAACCTCTGTTCGGAATTCCTCTTGGCATCAAGGACACAATCTCGACCAAGGGAATTCGCACTACCTGTGGCTCAAAGATGCTTGAAAATTATGTTCCTCCCTATGATGCCAAAGTCGTTGAGCTCATAAAGACATTTGGGATGGTTCCTCTTGGTAAGATGAACATGGATGAGTTCGCGATGGGGAGTAGCACAGAATCAAGTTATTTTGGATCCACATTAAATCCTTGGAGTCTAGAAAGGGTACCTGGTGGTAGTAGCGGGGGAAGCGCTGCTGCAGTTGCATCAGATGAGACAATTATGGCACTGGGAACTGATACTGGAGGATCAATTCGTTGTCCAGCAAGTTTTTGCTCTGTCGTTGGTCTTAAGCCAACTTATGGTCTAGTCAGTAGGTATGGATTAATCGCATACGCTAACAGTTTAGAACAAATAGGGCCGATTACAAAAGATGTTCACGATGCCGCATTATTGCTGACTGTAATTGCTGGGTATGATCCAAAGGACAGTACAAGCATTGATACTCCTGAAGAGGACTATACGAAATATTTACAGGATGATGTTTCCTCCATTAAGATTGGCGTACCACAGGAATTTATTTCAGAAGGTATAGAAGGCACAGATGAATCTGTTATAAAATCCGTATGGGCCGCTATACAAAAACTAGAGAATTTAGGGGCCGTATACACGGAACTATCTCTCCCATCATTGAAATATTCGCTTCCAGCGTATTATATCATCGCCATGAGTGAAGCGAGTTCAAATCTTGCCCGCTATGATGGTATTCGTTATGGATATCGAATAGAAAAAGATAAAGCAATGGATGAAACAATATCGCAAAATAGGCGAATAGGATTTGGAGCAGAAGTAAGACGTCGAATCATGCTTGGGACATATGCACTTTCAGCAGGATATTATGACCAGTATTATCTTAAGGCACTTAAAGTTCGAACGATAATTAAGCAAGATTTTGAAAAGGCATTTCAAGATGTTGATGTATTAATTGGACCGACAATGCCGTATCTCTCATTCAAAATTGGTGAAAAGATTGATGATCCATTAGCAATGTATTTAGCGGACATCTATACTGTATCAGTTAATCTTGCTGGGGTACCCGCGATATCTATTCCTTGTGGGTTTGAAAATGGTTTGCCTATTGGATTACAAATTATAGGAAATTCCTTCAAGGAAGGTCAGATTCTTCAAGTTGCTTATACATTCGAACAAAACACAAGATATCATAAGCAAAAACCAGACTTCTCCAAACGAGTTTTGACATAACAAGTGTCTCATTTAAGGTGAAAATTCCTTTGTTTTTCAAAATTACTGTAAATGCTCAAAATTTAAGCGCATAAAATTTATATAGATATTCTATTTTTCGGGAATATGTAATCAAAGAAAAGGATTTAAATTCTACTTGGTGTTCGGAATGTGTTAATAAATATATTCTACCGTTTATACTACTTGTTCTCTTGCGAAAACAAGCTTAGTGATTATTTGAAAAATCCTTTTAATTCTTTTGAAATAAATTGAATAAATCTGAGATAAGACAAAAGGTGAACTAAAATGGTAAAGGTAAAGGGCGAAGAAGAAATTCAAAATATGGTTAAGACGCATCCGCTTGATTTAAGACGCATTTTTTCGATTACTGCTCATATCGATCACGGTAAAAGCACCGCCTGCGATTTCCTTATGAGACGTGCTGGTTTATTAAGCGATACTTTAGCAGGCGAACGAAGGCTTACGGACTACGACGAAGAAGAACAAATGCGAGGCATTACTATCTTCACATCAGTCGTACTCCTCAATTATGATTTTGAAGGTCAAACGTATTTGTTAGAAATTAATGACACCCCTGGGCACATCAGTTTTACTGGGGAAGTAAGCCGTGCGCTTCGAGGAAGTGATGGTGCTGTTTTGCTTGTTGATGCACTTGAAGGCGTAATGACACAAACAGAAACGAATATTCGACTGTCGGTCGGTGACGAATGGTGCAAACCCGTGCTATTCATTAACAAAGTAGATCGCTTAATTCGAGAGTTAAAATTACCACCGCAAGAAGTTATTGAGAGATTCGATGGCATTATCAAGGAAGTGAATAGGGCTATTACCGCAGTTGCTCCTGAAAGATTCAAGGACGAATGGACTTTAAATGCCACTGCAGGAAAAGTGGTCTTTGGGAGTGCAAAAGATGGTTGGGCTTTTACGATACCAATGTTAAAAAGAAAGGGCATTTCTGCAAAAGTTGTGATCGAAAAATATCAAGAGGCAATCGATAACAATACTGAAGAACCAATCCTCTGGTTACGAGACAACCTCCCCTTAGATGAAGCAATGCTTGAAGTCGTAATCGAGCATTTACCAAGCCCAAAAGAGGCGCAAAAATATCGTATGGAGCATCTATGGCGCGGCGATATCTCAAAAGGAGAGAATGTCTCATCAGTTGATGAAATCAAAGATGATATTGAAGCTTGGGCAGCTTATTCGTTGATAAATGTAGATTCTAATGGACCTCTTATTGGATTGTTAACAAAAATTTTCATTCATCCAAAAACCAAACGCCCAACTTTAATTGGACGCGTACTTTCTGGCACACTGCGCCAGGGAGACGAAATCTACTTGTCAAATGCTCGAAGGACGGCAAGACTCAGACGTTTAGGTATTATGGAAATTGATTCGTTATTAGCCGTTGATGAAATACCTGCTGGAAATCTCTTTGCTGTAGAGTTACCGGATATTGTACCTTCAGGTGAGACGTTCTTTTCATTAGATAATAAAGAACTCCCCGGCTTTGAAAAGATTATTTATGCTTCTGATGCGGTTGTTAGCCGTAGTATCAAACCTGAGGATCCTAAGGATCTTGCAAAATTAGGTGACGTAGTTGGTAAGTGGGTAATGGCTGATCCAACAGCTTCGTTCCGTAAAGACGAAAAAAGTGGTGAATATATTCTCAGCGGAATTGACCCTCTACAAATCGATATACTAACAAAACGTGTACAAGAAGAAGTACCAATTAAGATCGGTATCCCAATAACTGTGTATATGGAAAGAATCCGTCGACAAGGTGTTAACATTAAGACCAAGTGTCCAGAAGGGCATAATAAACTTGAGTTATATGTCGAACCTCTTGATGATACGACTATAAAATTAATCAGAGAAGAAAGAATCGATGAATATCAAGATAAAAAAGAACGGGCAAAAATATTAAGAGAAGAGGCTGGCTGGGATACGAAAGAGGCAAGGAATATATGGGCGATTCAAGGTCCCAATATCCTAGTAAACAAAACCGTTGGAGTGCAAAGACTTGATAGAATTAAGGCATATGTTATCTCAACCTTCCGTGATTTTACATTTGAAGGAGGACTAGCTAAAGAGCCAGTTCTTGGGTTAAAAGTTGTAGTCACAGACGCCATAGTTCACGAGGATCCTGCTCATACACGCGCTGGACAGATATTTGTAATGACATTTTCAGCTTTGAATGTTAGTTTTCTTTCAGCAGATCCTGCTCTCTATGAACCTATCCTTCGAATGGATGTTAAAGTACCTGAAGAATACATGGGATCTATAATTTCCATCTTGTCGCAACACCGGGGCAAAATCATTGATACACAAACCTCCCGAGGCACAGCATATATTCACGGAGAAATTCCAGCTTCAGAATCTGTAACTGGTATTGATGAAGTCATTCGAAGTAGCACTCAAGGACGGGC
>NZ_JAHPYX010000061.1:0-11175 GCF_019058535.1 Candidatus Borrarchaeum sp. | reverse complement strand
GGTGGAATCATTCGCATGCTTGAAATAAAGGTGCATACACCGGTGGAAATTGACCGTTTCTTCCCCTCCACAAAGACTTGTTCGCGTTGCGGTCATCAGCGCCCCATGAGTTTAGCTGAACGCACCTATGTATGTTATCATTGCGGTCTGATAATAGATCGCGATGTTAACAGCAGTCGTGTGCTAGAACACGAAGGACATAGAATACTAGGTAGGGGACCTACCGAAGTTACGCCTGCGGAGACTAATACCTCTACCTTAACGTTGGAATATCTGAACCAGATAGCCTACGTTAAGGCAAGTATGGTCGCAGAAACAGGAAGCCTCACTGCTTTAGCGTGAGGTAGTTCACTATTTGCCGCTGAGTAATTTTAGTTTTCGTTTTACTTTTTCAAATTCTTTGGCATGCCATTCGGTTAATTCTTGCTCAGCTATAATGCCCACAAGTTTTCCATCCTCAATCACGGGTAATCGTTCGATTCCATGACGAGCCATTATTTCTCCAGCTTCATCAACAGAAGCATTTGGGCCTATTATAACAAGCGGTTGAGACATCACTTCCCTTACTTTCGTTATATTTGGATCTTTGTTCTGAGCAATTATTTGACGAACTAAATCACCTTCTGTCACGATACCTATTGGTTCACTATTCTCGAGAATAATTACAGAACCTACACTTTTGTTAAGCATTAAATCTGCAACTTCTTTAATAGATGCATCACTAGAGATATATATTACATCTTTGATCATAAGACTCCTTACACTCATATAGATCACCTTATCCATAAAGGACCAGACTTTCAAGAATTCTATTGTTTTCTTTTATTATCTAAAGAGACTATTAATATACTATTTTAGTATTTAATTTCTTTTTCCATTTTCATTTGATTCTTTCAAAGCTAAAGCTAATAGAACAGTAATCTCACCCATAATTGCGAGTAAAAGAAGTGCAACAAAAAAGGATCCTGTGAGATCTCTTGTATATCCGACCATAACTGGCAAAATAAACGAACCTAAATTTCCAAGCGACGAAATAATAGCGGCCGCGCTAGCAACATATGGAGATAACTTAGGATGATCTACAGGGATCATAAAGGCTATTGTCATGATTCCCATTAAAAAAAAGCCTGCTAAGAAAGGAGCGACCCATATAGATATTGAAAAATCCAGTCCAATGAGAAAGATTGCTGGTCCACTAAGAAGTCCTAAAATCAGCATAATCCTTTTTCTTGGAAATCTATCGGCTAATGTTCCACTAACTGGACTTGTTATGAGAAATCCTAGAGCTAATAAAGAAGCGATTATTCCCGCAGTAATAAGGGGAAAACCCTTTGATTCCAAGATTGAAGGCAGCCATAGGCTTAATGAATCAAAGCATCCCATGCAAATAAATATAAGTCCGCTTAGAATCCACGTCTCTTTTTGTTTTAGTATCATAAAGAAATTATCTCTGAAAGGTAAAGATGAATTTTTTTCTTCTTTCTGAGATCTTATTGACGAATTTGGGTATTCTTTTACCAATGCCCACCAAACAATTGTTAAGACGATTTCAAAAATCCCATAAGCACGAAATACTTCACGCCATCCACCAAATAGTGATAGGAGAAATGGTGTAAGAGCTAAACCTATCATATTACCGAAAGCGAAACCCGCAACATATATTCCTGTTGCATTTCCTATTTTTTCTTTTGGAAACCAATTTGAAACCATATGAGGCATAGCAGGAATAACAACTGATACACCAACCCCCAAGAATAACTGATAGATTAATAATTCAATAAATGATCCACTAAAACTTCTAAGAAATCCAAAAATCCCCATGATAAAGAGTCCAATCCCTAAAGATTTTTTAAATCCGATATGATCACAACAAATGCCCCATGGTATTCGAATGACAGTAATTGCAATAATTGAAATCGAAAAAATAAGACTAGCTTGTGTAAAATTTAATGACATTTCAGAGATAATACTTGAAACTAAAGGTCCATAAGAAAACATCAGCAGATGTACGCTAAATGTAACAAGAAATGCTAAAGATAGTATGACATTTCGATAGCCGGATGAATCGCTCAAGAAATCACCTAATTTCTTTAATAAATTCCAATGATAGATAGCAATCGGACTGCCTGCATCTTTTTTAACTTATATAATTTTCTGAACTTTCTTGAAAATATAAGAATTAAAGACAACTACTTATTTAGTATTGGCTCTCTCTCCATGAACAAAAATTAATCCTCGCTGCCCAACATCTCGTCCTTGATCAAAATCATCAGCAAATGAACACGATACATTCCAACCAGCTTTTGAGAAGAATGATGATACATCAATTTTGTTAAGACCCCACTTGAAATGTTTAGCAAATGGACCAAAATTAAGTTCTGCAAGGATAGGAACACAGATATCTGCGAATATTTGACTCTTTTCGGTACACATCTGTGCAATTTCTTTTAGCAAACAGACCACAACTTTCTGTTCCAAATAGTAAACAAGGCCTTCTAAAACCCAGAATGTAGGAATTTCAGAAGAAAATTCACTTGTTATAAGTTTGGATGCCCAGTCTTGTTTCGAAATATCAGCAGATATTCGTATAAGACTACAAAGAGGTTGTTCATCTTCTAAGATCTTCTCTTTGTATTGATTCATGATCGGAAAATCAATCTCAAAGATAGTATGCAAGCCTTTTTGGAGAGGCTTATATCTATACGCCCGTGTATCTAAACCTGCTCCTAAAAGAACTATTTGCGATTTGGCTTGTGTATTACACCAAGATCTGAGTAAGTTTTCCTCGATGTAATACGCTCGTACAATTGCATAATCGTTTTGTGAAAAATGTCTATGTTTATCAAAGTAAGCAGTCATATCACCTGCTAAACGTTCTGCAAATGGATCAACAATAAGAGGAGAATCACATTTAGATTCTTGAGCCCGATAATAGGCAATAAGACGAGCAGTAAATGATATTACATTATTTTCAGCGTCAATATTTCGCAATTGCTTATCCTTCGTATCAATGAGTTTCTTTTTCTTCGTGAAAATGCTTTCCTATAAGAAAATATTAAATCAGCATCATATCATTATTCATTATTTTTTAGGCAAATCTCTTTCCTCAGGACCTTCATAAGAGATTTCTTTAAGTGGGATTGATTTATATGGTCTTTCTTTCGTAATTTGTTCAAAATAATGAGCCGCGAGACCTGGAATTCTAGACATAATGAAAAATGCAGTGGCTAATCTCCAATCAATGCCTATATCAGAAATTATAGCTGCTATTGATCCATCAACGTTCAGAATCAATTTTTTACCTACTTGTCGTTCGAGTTCTACTTCAATTGCTTCAGCAAGTGCCACATGATCTTTAGCTACGCCTAATTCCTTTGCGAACTGCAATAACTTCTTAGTGCGAGGATCCTCTTTATGATAAGCATGTCCATATCCAATAATTCTCTTCTTGTCATTGCGATGCTCTTGGACTATTTGCTGTGCTACCTTTTCTATATTCAATTGTGGATCATGATCTAATTTTGTTATTCCTTCTTGTAGCATTTGAGCACATGGCTCAATAGAAGCTGCATGATATTTACCAAATGTTAGTATACCTGCAGCGATTGCTGCTTGTATTGTAGTTCCTGATGCGGCAACAAAACGTAATACATCAGTTGATGGTGATGCTAGCGAATGATCTACACATGATGTTAGCATTGCGTCCATTATACGTCCTTCTCCTTCAGTAGGTAACTTACCTGCGAAAAGAAGGTACACTGTTTCTGCAAAAGAATACCTGCCAATTAAATCCTCGATCCGATAACCTCTGATTAAAATCTTACTAGGTTCTACTTTTGATATTGATGTACGCCAAAACGTAGACATTGTATTACCCCCGTTTATGAAAACCTCAGTGAAATCTTTTTATTAATTTTAAACCGCTTTAATATTAGTGCGATATGATTTGAATGAAATTAATTTTTTATAGTTGTGTACAGTAGATTACTTAATCAAATTATTGGAAACGTACCCAATACATAGGATGAATGATGTATGGCGAAAAAAGTAAAGGTCAAAGTAAAACTTCCGAAAAACTTGGTTGGCTTCATGGACGAATTAGTTGATAGAGGTTATTACGCCTCTCGTTCTGAGATGTTCCGCGTAGCAATAATTGATATGATTATCGAAAAATTCGATATGGACATTGATGACTTAGAGCCAGATATTTTATATGAGTTTGAAGAGGAAGAAGAGGAAGAAGAAGAGGAAGAAGAGGAAGAAGAAGAAGAGGAAGAAGAGGAAGAAGAGGAAGAAGAGGAAGAAAAAAAGAAAGAAAAGAAAAAGAAGAAGAAGAAAAAGAAAAAAGATGATGAGGAAGAAGAAGAAGAAGAGGAAGAAGAGGAAGAAAAAGAGGAAGAAGAAGAAGAGGAAGAAGTTATAATCGCAGCCCCAACTTCACTTCTAGTAAAAGAAGAAGAAGAGGAAGAAGAGGAAGAAAAAGAAGAAGAAGAGACAGAAGTAACAGAAAAAGAGGAAGAGACAGAGGTAACAGAAGTAAGGCGAAATATGGAAGAAGAAGAGGCGAGATGGAGAAGAAGAAGAGCAGAAGAGGCAAGAAGAAGAGCAGAAGAGGCAAGAAGAAGAAGAGAAGAAGAAGCTGCAAAAAAGGTTAAGGAAGAAATAACAGAAAAAGTAGAAACTGATACCGAAGAAGAATCATCATTAACTGAGTCAGTTGAATTTAAAGAAAAGATAGATGAAGCTTTGGTAGAATAAGAAAAACTGAGACGCAAAAAAGTCTTTTAAGACCTCTTGAGAGGTTCTATTCTTTTTTTATGTGGCATGATACACCTTTTTGAGTGTTTGCCATTGTCCATAATATCGCTGTTTTTTATCTTTGTAGAGATCCGCTAGGTTTGGATCTGGATCAACTTTTTCCTGATAACGTATTAATTTTTCTAAATCTTGCGGAGATTTATACAGTTTTAATTGAAGAAGGGCAGGCATTAGAGCACCAATATTTGGTGTTTTTTCTTGAACAATACGTATTGGCTTTTCGTATATAGAGGCTCTAAGTTTATTCCAGAATGGCCATTTGGTTGATTTAGCTAGTATCTTTACTTCAGAGATAGGTTCAAAGAGTTCTTCAAAGATTTTAATGTATATGGATTCCGTAAGTGTCATACCAGCGATTAGACCTCTTATAAGATTGCCTCGTGCTTGTTGAGATTCTGAATCAGCTGGCCACATATTTAGAAACGCAGCACCCATTTGCGGATCATCAAAAGGACTTCGATCACCTTGAGGAAAGAATAAGCATTCATTTTCCGGTGAATCATATTTTTCGGCTAAAGGAATAGCTTCTTCTAAAGGTAATCCAATAATTTGTTCTATAAACCAACGAAAGAAAGTACCTGCAGCACCTGTAGCTGATCCTGCTAGATATCCTTTAATTGGATGACGATGATAGTATATGGCGGGATGTATTGGTAAATCCTCTTTTTCTTCGACAACGATTTTTGGAACGGTTGTGCTTCCAACATTAATTCCTGTATCATTGGGATGCAATAAACCCATTGTTAAAGATCCTGCAGTCCCGTCAGTCATACCCTGACAGATTGTCGCATTTGAAATACCCAATTTTTCTGCAAGTTCACTTTCTGCAACACCCATGGGAGTTCCTGGAGCGACAATTTGTGGCAGTAAAAAGTCAGAAGCAATTTTTGCCTCTTCAAATATTGAGTGAATCCATTCAGGGCGGGATTTTGTAATATCTGCACCTAACTTCAAACTATTTGTCCAATCTGTTTGAATATTATCTGTCCATGTCTTGTTCTTTTTCATTAAAAGTGTATATAGAAGCCATGTTGTTGATGGTATTATCCAATAAACGTTTTGAAATACTTGGGGATTTTCCTGTTTCAATTCCATGATCTTTGGAAGGGGAGAAGTGGTTGAGATTTTACTTCCACCATTTATGAGTTCCTTTATAGATTCACTTTCATACAATCTAGCTACTGTTTCCTTTTTCGCTTTTTCGAAATACATAAGTGGCGGGAAGAGTGGTTCACCATATTTATCAACAAAAATTACTGAACCTGAGGTTCCATCAACGGTAAGAATTTTCTTTTCAGAGGGAACGTTCTTCAGTAATTCAGTTGGGAAAATGCTAATTAGAGAAGTAAGCCAATTATTTGTTGTTTGTTCTTTAATCTCTGTTTCCTTAGCAGCTATAATATTTCCATCTAGATCATAAACTGCAACTCGTAAACCAGAAGTACCTAGTTCTATACCTATCAAATGTACATCTGTATCATCCAAAACAATTCCACCTCAAAAATAATGATTGATATAAAATTAAGCAATTTAGTGTGATTTAAAGAAATAAAATGTAAAGTGTTACTTGTTTATTCAACTCCGTATTTGAAGTTGCTAAGCTAAGTTTTTTTAAATTTATCCCTCAAAACATGGACTTTTACCTATTTAATTAATTTGAAGAATGATATAACTGAAGGATTATTTCTATTTCTGTATTTCTAATGCAAAAATTACTCGAAGCGATTATTTTAATTAAAAAAGGCAATAATCAGTTCAATTCAAACAGAAACGAATTCAAATCGTGATGTTAGTCCCTGTTTCTCCTTTAATTGCTTCGCCTATTTTTTCAACAGAAGTAATAATTACTTGTTTACCTCCTGTTAATAAATAACGAATTGCTGCCGTGACTTTTGGTGCCATTGAACCAGGCAAGAAATGACCCTCTGCTAAATACTTCTCTGCCTCTTTAACATTCATAGAATCTAACCATTGTTGATTCGATTTTCCAAAGTTTAATGCAACTTTTTCTACATTGGTCGCAATAAGAAAAAGATCGGCTTTCATTTTTTGTGCTAGTAGACCTGAAGCTAGATCTTTGTCAATTACTGCGTGATCGACACCTCGTAAGAGTCCAGTTTCCTTATCCCTTGTGACAGGAATTCCTCCACCCCCAACGCAAATCGTTATCACTCCTTCTTTGTCTTCGAAAAGTTTTGTAATAATATCTATTTCAACAATTTCTATAGGTTCAGGTGAGGCAACAACACGTCTCCAAGTTCCCTTCGCATCCTCTTTCATTATCCATTTCTCTCGTTCCATTAACTTTTGAGCTGTTTCTTTATCATAGCGACTACCAATTGGCTTAGAGGGATTCTCAAAAGCAGGATCGTTTTCATTTACTACAACTTGTGTTAAAACTGTAACTATCTTTTTGTGTGGACAAGAGCATGTGATCATACAACTGTTTAATGTTTGTTGAAGAATATAACCAATCAAACCTTGGCTTTCAGCTCCACATACATCAAGAGGAAGTGGATACACTTCAGGACTTGATAATTCGACACGACGCAGAATATGACCGATTTGTGGTCCGTTACCATGAGTTAAAGCAATGTTCCAACCCTCAGTAATCATTCCTACTATGTGAGTACAAGTTCTTTTTGCTACTTCAAATTGCTCCTCAACTGTCCCTTTCTGGCCTTCTTCAATTAACGCATTTCCTCCTATAGCTAGAACTGCTTTTTTCAAAATTATCCCCTCTACATAAGGGAAAACATATAAAGTTAGCGTAAGTCCATTTTGATTATAAATCCGGATAGAATTTCTCTAAGTGTTGGTCCTCTGATCTCTTCCAGTTCGTATCTAACGCGAGTCATGGGTTTTTTACAACTGATAAGCCTTGTTAAATCAATTGGTGTGCCAATCACAACAGCATCACATTCTGCATTACATATAGTTTCTTCTAATTCCTGAATTTGGTGCTCTCCATATCCCATCGCAGGCAAAATTTGATCAAGATGTGTGTATTTTTTATACACTTCTTTAATTGAACCAACGGCAAACGGACGTGGATCTATGATTTCAGCGTTGAGGTTTTTCGCTGCTATCGCTCCGGCTCCGTATGACATTTGACCATGAGTTAGTGTTGGCCCATCTTCTATCACTAAAACTCGTTTTCCTTGAATCAAAGAAGGTTGATCAACGGTAATAGGGGAAGCTGCTTCTATTACTTTAGCCGATGGATTAACACGTTTTATATTCTCTTTGATTATCTTAACTCCATCTTTCGGGGCAGTATTAACCTTATTTATGATAATAACATCCGCCATCCGAAAATTAGTTTCTCCTGGATAATAACTCAATTCATGACCAGGTCTGTGAGCATCAGCAACGCAAATACTAAGATCTGAGTGGTAAAAAGAAAAATCATTGTTTCCTCCATCCCATACAATCAGATCACCAGATTTTTCAGCCTCTTCGAGGATACATTGATAATCTACTCCTGCAAAAACCGTAAATCCGTTCGCAATATGTGGTTCATATTCCTCTCTTTCTTCTATCGTTGTCTCATATTTATCCAAATCTTCGAAAGTTTCGAATTTTTGGCATTTTTCTTTTATTAAATTGCCATATGGCATGGGATGTCGAATAATACTAACTTTTATATTAAAATCTCTAAGAATCTTTGTTACCCGTCTAGTACAAGGAGATTTGCCAGCGCCTGTTCTTACTGCTACTATAGAAATGACTGGCTTACTTGACTTCAACATGGTCGTCTTTGGTCCCATTAGGCGAAAATCAGCGCCTCCAGCTAAGACTAGACTTGCTTTGTGCATAACATCTTCAAACGCGAGATCAGAATATGCAAGTATAACTTGATCTATATTATATTCTTTAATAAGTTCTATTAGCCGTTCTTCAGAATATATTGGAATGCCTTGAGGATACAGATGCCCTGCAAGTTCAGGAGGATACCTTCTTTCTTCAATACCAGGTATTTGTGCTGCAGTAAATGCAAAGACCTTATAGACTTCATTATCTTTGAAATAGGCGTTAAAATTGTGGAATTCGTGGGTTATTAAAACTAATAAAACCTATCACGTCCAGCTGCGCCCATAATCAATATCTTTATCTTTTTCAAAGACTCATGCACCTCCAAATTAAGGTTATCAATCCTCCGCAAGAAGAAACCTCAACATCTTGGGAGGTCTTCTAGCATTAACAGATAAATCAGTCTTCTGCTATTGTTACCAACTGTTTATCTTTTATTATTTCAACTCGTCTCTTTGTTTTTGTTATTTGGCTCACATGAATGATTCCTTCGATTTCTAATCGCATTAGTTCCTTGTTTATCCGATCTAATGATGAATTCTTATCAGCTCTTTGAACTAAAGTTACTAGATCCGTATCTAATATAACGCCCTGTCTCTTAGAAACTGCATTTAGGATTAGATTTCGTAACGGAATTGCGTTCCACATGTTTTTTGTTGATATCTTTTTCACCCCAGAACAGCTAACGTAGACGAAAAAATTCTGCTTTTCTGTTAATTAAATAGAATTTAACTATCTATATTTCTGTAAATACATCCAATATTAATTCCTTAAAAAGTATAGCGAATTTCTAACTGAGGAGTATTACTATTTTAAGTTATAATCAGTTATCTTATAAGTTTAGTGTTTTTGAACTTCATTATTGTTTCCTATTCCTTTTTTTATAATCAATTCACAAGAAGACTCCGTCAACTTAATGGGAAGATGAACTGAAGTATAGTGTTTCACTTTCACACAGGTCTCCCTACACTTAAATTACGTAACACATTACTTAAGCGTGGAGTATGCCGAATTGTTTGGCTTGGTATGGGGAACCTAAACAAAATGCGCTACCGATGAATAGAAATGACTAAAAAACTTTCTGATGAATATATTAAGCAACAAGCAGAAGAACTTAAGAAACACATAGAAAAAACAGGAAAAGTTCCAACAGCAAGAGAACTTGGAAAACTTGGATTCTCAAGAAAAGGTTTAGTACGCTATTATGGTAGCTATAATAAATTAATCGAAAAACTTGGATTCCAACCAAATAAAAGATCATATACAAAGAAAGATTTACTGCAATTCTTAAGGAATTACAAAGAAAGAACAGGAAACATACCTTTAACTTTAGTATTTCATTCAAACAAAGATTATCCTTCTCCAACAATATATAGAAGGGAATTTGGATCGTGGAATGCCGCCTTAAGAGAAGCGGGGCTTGAAACAAACCTTGAATATCATGTTAGCGATGAATTAATTGAACAATATATCAATGATAGGAAAGATCTTTTGACAGATAGTACTATCCGATGTTATTATGCCACACTTTCAGATCTCTATGCATTCTTAAGATCAAAGGCTAAAAGTTGGGATGATTTAGACACAATTATTATCGCCGAGTATTTTTTTTATTTAAAGAAGAATGGTAGTTACTCTAAAAGAAATAATAGAGCTCGACCGAATCGTGCGCAAGCCCTGAAGTCTCGAGCAATTCATATATCCGCATTTTTAACGTGGATTGAAAAATGGTGTAAGAGAAAAAAGATAGATCCATATATAATAGATCCTAGTGAGATTGAAGAGATTAAAGCCTTATTAAAACGTCCCAATATAGTTCCAAAAACAGAAGAATCAACAAGACGCGCTTTGTCAGAAGAACAGCTAGAAATTATTCGACAGTCAATTGATGTATCAATTGACAGAAATATTTTTGACCTAGGATTAAATCTAGGTCTTAGAGTAAACGAATACGAAAAAATCACTTTGGACATGATCGATGGCTTTGAAACTGATCATTTTATTGTTGTTACTGGAAAACGGAACAAAAGAAGGAATGTAGTTGTTACTGAGAATATAAAAACTATGATTAGAAAACAATTACTGCTGAGAAAATTGTACCGAGTAGAACATAATTATTTCTTCTTTGATGTCGGAAAGAAAGGAGCCATAAGATTAACAAAAAAAAGAGTTAATGAAATTTATCAAAGGTTATCAGAATCAACAGGAATATTCTTCCGACAGCATGAACTACGCTATACTATGGCGGTACTGTTTCAAAATAAGGGTGTCCGACAGCATATTATTAGTCAAAGGTTGGGTCATAAAGGTAGTTCAACACAGCGATATTCCAGAATGACACCCCTAGAACGCTATAAAATTCTTCAAAAAAAGGTAGGTTCTATTTAACATACTTTTTTAGAATTATTTCGAGTATTACTCTTTTGTTTGAATGGAATCTGATCAATTTCTTCACTTATCACATGCCATCATGCAGTAATTCTTTTTTTAGGATTTAATTCAATACTGAGATAGTTGTATAAGATAAGAATTCATTGCAAAATT
>NZ_JAHPYX010000060.1:0-28127 GCF_019058535.1 Candidatus Borrarchaeum sp. | reverse complement strand
ATTGATTATGGCAGAGAAGTGGTCCTGCCTTTAGTTGAGGAGATTGGAAAACTTTCCGAGAGGAACAAACTTTTGGTGGTAACGGGCGGTGGCGTAAGGGTAAGGCATATTATGGATATTGGAATCGAGTTGGGCATGCCTACTGGAGTACTAGCAGAATTGGCTGGTAAGATTAGTGAACAAAACGCCATCATGATGTCTATTCTCCTCTCGAAATACGATGGCGTGAGGATACATACTGCCGATCTACTGCAGATATCCAGTTTACTCGCCATTGGACTCTTGCCAGTGATTCATGGCACTCCGACCTATGGACTATATGAACAACCGCCAAAAGTAGGATCTATTCCTCCAAATAGAACTGATACGGGCGCCGTTCTCATTGCTGAGGTGCTTGGAGCAAAGAATTGTATCATGGTGAAAAACGTGGATGGACTATATACTGAAAACCCATTCGTGAACCCAAATGCTGATCTTATTCGTGAAATTACTGCAGAAGAACTTCTTGAAAGAGATATGGAGGATATGGTTCTTGAAAGAAGAGCAGTGGAGTTACTTCTTTACTCTAAGCATTTAAAAGAAATAAAAATTGTTAACGGACATAAAAAAGGATTTCTCACCAGAATTCTTAACGGGGAAAATGTAGGAACTGTAATAAGAAGTTAAACTAATGAGAAGTTAAAGTTACAATTCCTTGGCTACCATTACCTCGGTGGCTTTCACGACCACCTCGATAGTATCACCTGGTTTTATATTCAACTCATCGACTGCTTCAACAGTAATAACTGTAGTCAAAGTTGCGGGTTCGGTCACTTCAATCTTGACCGAAGCAGCTACTTGCTTTTTCTCAATACTGATGACTTTACCCACAATTTGATTCCTAGCGCTTATTTTCAAACTACAACCTCTCAAGGTTTGTATTCTATTTAATTATTTGAATAACTCCTTTTCAGGAATTAAATTCGACTATGCGACATTAAGGTAAAGATGGGGAGCTTTAATTATCGCTTTGACTGTATCTCCTTCCTTTAGGTTTAAATCATCTACCGCTTCAGTAGTAATTAACGAATGTATTACGGTGGGAACTTTTAATTCGATTTTTACCTTTGCAGCAATAGGATCTCTCATAACACTAACAACTTCACCTTCTAAGCGATTTTTATCGATTAATTTAAGGCTTATCGCCTCCCACAATTCCTTATCGGCTAAAGTTGCCTGAATGAGATTTTCTAAGCGTATGTAGTAGCGTAATAATTCTTCGCCAGTTGAAGTCAGTTCAGAGCCTCCACCCTTTCGCCCACCTCGAAATTTTTGAATAATTGGTTTCTTAAGACGAGTACTTATCTTCTTTAGAAGACCCCAAGCATATCGATAGGATAGACCTGTTTTTTTATGTGCACCATGTTTAGAGGGGACATCACGGATAGCTTCGCTAATGCTACCTGTTTCTGAAATTTTTTGCAAAAGTAAAGCGCCACCTTTTCCAAGTAACGCTTTATCTTCCTCACTAAGTGATTCATCATCTAGTTCTAACCACAGTCGAAATTTCGGTGAGATTTCAAGTAAGGTGCGATTGTCGTTTTCTACTTCTTCAATCTCTTTGTCATGCTTTTCTTTGTCACTTTGAACTTTGGTAGACATTTTAATCAAACACAGGCTATTTTAATAGATCATTTCTCCCGAGATGAAAGCTTCCGTACGCTCATCTTGAGGATGATTAAAGATTTGGTCAGCGGTACCTATCTCAATCATTTCACCGCCCATCATGAATCCTACAAGAGCTCCAAGACGTTTAGCTTGGAAAAAATTATGCGTGGCCATAATAATTGTGACTTTTTTTTCCTCATTGAATTTTTTAAGCACACTTTCGATCAATGCTACATTTGCGGGATCTAAATCAGCTGTGGCTTCGTCTAATAATAACATTTTTGGCTCAGTCGCAAGCGTCCTTGCAAGTGCCACTCGCTGGATCTCACCGCCGCTTAGAGTCAACGCTTTTCTTTCTTCAAATCCATGGAGACCTACCATGTCAAGTGCGCGATGAACTCTTTCTTCAATTTCATCAGAAGGTAGATTTCGAAAATTGAGACCATAAGCCACATTTGCTTTGACTGTCGTGGAGAAAACAACAGGACGCTGAAACACAAAACCCATCTCACGCCGTGCATTTACCATTTTTTTCTTGTGCAATGTTTTAAGTGACCATCCATTATATTCGATTTCTCCAGATGTAGGTGGCTCTAAAAGGTTAATCAGGCGTAAAAGTGTAGTTTTTCCGGCGCCAGAAGGTCCTATGAGTGTAAAAAATTTTCTTTGTTCAAGTTCAAAGGAAATATCTTTTATTGCGTATTTTTCAACGTATTTTTTAGACAGATTACTAACTTTGAGAAGAGTCATCTTACAACCTCAGTTCCTTCCTGCAGCGTCGTGAAAATCAGATTAACAAGGAAGGCAAGTACAATGAGAATTATGCCAAGTGCTATTGCCATGCCAAATAGGCCCATTCTGGTCTGTAGGACGATTGCTGTTGTCATTGCACGCGTAGTAAAACGAATATTACCGCCCACTATCATAATAGCACCGACTTCAGAAATCGCCTGTCCGAATGCAACGCATATACCCGCTAAGATCGATATTCGCGCCTCTTTGAGAATTGTGATCCATAGTTGTGTCTCTGTTGCACCCAGCGATAAGGCGGTATCTCTATATTTGTTTTGAACACTGCGAACCGCAGCCATGGTGATACCTGTAACAATTGGTGTGGCCAATACCCACTGTGCAACAATCATAGCAGTTGGGGTATATAAAAGTTCTAAAAAACCTAATGGCCCGGTCCTTGAAACTAAGAGAAACACAAATAATCCAATAACGACTGGAGGAAGTCCCATTGCTGTGTTTACCAAATTATTGATCATCCTACGACCTATATAAACGCGTAAGCCAAGAATCATCCCTAGAGGGATTCCACAACAGGCCGCTAAAAATGTCGCTGTGCCAGAAACACGCAACGAAAGAAACATGATTTGCCATAACTCGCCAGCTGAAAACGCTTCTAATAAAGACTCCCCGATAGCCATTATATCACATTCCTACCGCTATCAACTATCCTGATCAACAACCGTTATGCATTTTATAATCATTATGCAATCTTGCGCATAAAGGTATTTCTGTAAATATAAAAAGATGGTTTCCTTCTAGCGCGGACAATTATTTATCCGTTATGTATATATATTCCTATCGTATACGATATGAATTCAAATACATAACAATATTGAGGAGAATATGGAAATGTCAAGGTGGAGTCAAAGAAGAACGAGAATTGCGATTGCGGTTGTCATTGTTGCTGTACTTGGCGTTACTGTAGGCCTTGCTGCATGGGAATACGGCCGACCAAGGCTGATCTTAGCTACAACAACTTCCACTTACGATTCTGGCTTACTTGATTATCTTCTACCAGAGTTCGAAAACAGATATCTCGTGAAAGTCGACATAGTATCTGTCGGGACTGGTCAAGCAATAGCTACAGCGCAGTCGGGTGATGCAGATGTGTTGCTGGTCCATGCTCGGGCATCGGAAGATCAATTTGTCAATGATGGATATGGAGTGCATCGTGTATGTGTAATGTATAATGATTTCATAATAATTGGACCGCCAAGCGATCCTGCGGGTATACTTGGTCAAACCAGTGCAACAACTACGTTCAAAAAAATCGCAGCTGCTGGGGATGCTGGCAACGCCGTATTTATCAGTAGAGGAGATAACTCAGGCACGCATAAAAAAGAGTTGGTTATTTGGGATGAAACTGGCATAGACCCTGTGGGTAAGTCATGGTACGTAGAAACTGGTCAGGGGATGGGTGACACATTAACGGTAGCGGATCAACAACTAGGTTATTGTCTTGTAGATCGAGGCACATGGTTATCCAAAAAGAACACATTGGGGCTTATTGTCTTATCAGAGGGTGATCAAATCCTGCTGAACCCCTATGGAATGATACAGATTAATCCAGCGATGTATCCAGATCTTAATCATGAAATGGCTCAAAATCTCGTAGCGTTCATGATTTCAGAAGCAGGCCAGGCCAAAATCGCCAGTTATACCGTAGGTGGCGAAGTTTTGTTTAAGCCCTTGTATGGTAAGTGTGCAAGTATAACCGGATGTTCAACGCAATCTGCAGAACTCGCGCACTGGGGACCGATAAGCGGCAACTTTGGAACAAGTACAGCAGCACTCTGTGAAGCACATGAATGTTGTCACTGCCATTGAATTCATCATTACATTCCTTTTTTTTATTTTGTATATGCTCATAAAGAATTTTTAGAGTTTAAGATCATTTAATTGACGTCCAACTTTACCGATAAATAAGCCAGAAAGTGCCCATGATAATAGGATAGCATACTGACAAGATGTTTCACAAAAAACTTCTAGTCAAAAGATGTTGGTATATTTGGATTAAGGATTCTTTCGAGTCATAGTTCTAGGGAATGGATTGCCTGCATCTTGAAGTTAATTAAGAGGATAGATGAACTTGATAGATGACAAGGAAGATCAGCAACAAGAACAGAGCTTAGAGGCGAAAGCAGAGTCAGAGCCTGCTACCATCACCCCTGTTAAAGGTTCACATCCTGATTTCGAATTTAATTTAAGAGAGTTAGCGGGATCAATGGGAGATTTTGGAACGTTAGTCCCCCTAGCTATAGGTTATATCGTGATAGTAGGGTTACATCCGGCAGGTTTTCTCGTGATGTTGGGGCTAACCAATATCTTTCTAGGTTTAGTTTACAAGATCCCAATGCCTCTTCAACCCAAAAAAGTTGTCGCGAGTGCTGCCATCGCGCAAAAATGGACTCCAAGTTTGGTGTATGGCACAGGGTTTAGTCTAGGTTTAGCGTGGCTTGGTCTTTCCTTTACTAAGATCAAAGGAGAATCTGTAATCGAGAAAATTTCAAAATATACTCCGCAATGTGTAATTAGGGGAATTCTTTTAGCACTAGGAATAAGTCTCGCACTTACTGGTTTTGAAATGCTGCTGTCAGGATTGCTTTTCGGTCTTATCGCCATTATTCTAATAGTCTTATTAAGAAATAACAAGAACGCCCCAGCAGCACTTGTATTAGTACTTCTTGGGATTGGGATTATAGCGTTTCAAGGTCAGTTATTGGGAGTGATTATCTTTAATTTCACATTACCGCCTCTTACAGCACCGACATTGCAAAGCATGTATCAAGGAATGCTTTTAGCAGGTATCGCCCAGATTCCTCTAAGTATTACAAATGCGGTAATTGTGGTAGCAGCCTTAATTAAAGATTATTTCCCAGAAAGAGCAGTCAGTGAAAAAAGAATTATGCAAAACATGGGGGTAATGAATTTAGCTGCACCCTTCTTTGGTGGCTTTCCTATGTGTCACGGGGGCGGCGGGCTAGTCGCGCAATATTCTTTTGGCGCTCGGACAGGTGGAGCAAATATCATGGAAGGAACAATTGAGCTAATTTTAGGTTTATTGTTTGCAGGATCAATTGTTGCCTTATTTTCAGCATTCCCGATCGGCATAGTAGCGGCAATGTTACTTTTTGTGAGTGTTCAGTTAGTTAGTTTCGTTAAAGACATTAAACGCGATCTTAGGGAAATAGGTATAATGCTTGTAACTGCTATTTTATCGATATTAACAAATATGGCTGTAGGGTTTGCTGTAGGGATAATAGTTTTTTATGTTCTAAAAAAAATTAAATCCGAGAATAATTTTCAAGCCTAGTGTCCTCAAGTTCTTCTTATAAACAAAAAGCAAGGCTTCTTTTATATGCTGAATAAAAAAGTAGAACACGACAACATTTAACGAATTCTGGTATTTGGAATTATGGATTCTTTCGCGTCATAGTTCTCGGGAAAGCTATGGCGTCCTTAATATTATCTAGTCCACAAATCCAACTGACTACTCGTTCCACGCCCAACCCGTAGCCCGAATGGGGCACACTACCATACTTTCGCAGGTCAAAATACCATTCATATTTTGTGGGATCTTCACCTTCTGCTTCCAATCTTTTTATCATATCGTTAACTAACAAACTTCTTTCCGACCCACCAATGATTTCACAATACCCCTCTGGTGCTAACATGTCAAAACATAACGCTTCCTCAGGTTTATCCTCACTCGGAGGTTTGTAAAACCCCATGATTTTAGTGGGATAATGTGTAACAACTACAGGTACGTTAAAGTATTCGCCGATCTTTCCTTCTTCGATGGTTCTTAAATCCTTACCCCAGGGAACATGCATTTGATATTCGTTAGCGAGTATATCTAACGCTTCAGAATATTTGATCGTCGGATATTCTTCTTTTGCATAACGTTCTAACAAGTCAATGTCTCTCTGTAGAATTTCAATTTCTTTCCTATTATGTTTTAGAACTTCTTGTATGATAAATCGAACTTCATCTTTTGCGACTTCTGTGACCTCATCAAGCTTCATCCAAGCGGCTTCCATTTCGGCCATCCAAAATTCTGCCAAATGCCTTGAAGATTTTGATTTTTCTGCTCTAAACGTTGGCCCCATATTGTAGATCTTGCCTAATGAAAAAATCGCTGCTTCAGCATACAATTGCCATGTTTGGCTTAAGTAAATCTTGTCATCTTCAAAGTATTTAACTTCAAAAAGCGTAGCGCCACCTTCAGATTGAATGGGTTGAAAAATGGGGGCATCAAATAAATAATATCCACGACTTCTGAAGAACTCGTGAATGGCTCCAACCACGCAATGCCGAACTTTTAATACGGCATTTAATTTCCTTGACCTTAACCAAAGGTGTCTATTGTCGTAGAGAAGTTCAAGAGACTGCTCCGCAGTTATTGGGAAAGGGTCGGCAATTTGTATAACCTCCAAATCAGATACAGGAGAAATTTCATAGCCGGTGGGAGCCCTATCATCCTTCTTTAATTCACCTGTGAGCCGTACGGACGATTCAATCGTTAATTTTGTGGCTTCTTCAAAGAGTTCTGGATTTTTTTCCTTTGATATAACACATTGTATTATGTCAGATTCGTCTCTTAGGACTATGAATACAAATTTGTTCGATTTTCGTTCTCTATAAACCCAGCCTCTTAAATTTACTGCTCCAGAACCCCTATTCAAAGCTTCATCAATCGTTAAATACCTCAAAGAAACACCTCAAAGGAAAATTACTCTTTTAAGGGGGCTTGTAATCAACCTTCATTTTTAATAGTGATTGTGGATTTTAAATTTTAACTTTTAGAAAAGCCAAGAAATTCCGTTGTCAGTATACAATTATATCTTATTAAAGATAGGCAACTTTTTTTCTCCAGTAAACTTTTAAAAATCTGTGAGATTTTGAGGAAAAACCAATATGTATAGTGATGAAAGATGGGCTATACGATTTCAGAAAAAATACTAGCAAGGGCATCTGGAGAAAAACATGTAACAAGCGGTCAAATAGTAACTGCAAAAATAGATCTTGCTTTAACTCATGATGTATTATGCGGACCTACCGCTGAAATCTTGGAACAATTGGGTGGAAAAGTCTGGGATTCCTCACGGATAATTGTCACACCAGACCATTTTGTACCAAATAAAGACATTGCGTCTGCCAAGTTATGTTTGTCAATGGAGAAATTCGTAAAAGAGCAAAATATCGCAAATTATTATCCGATTGGTCGCCATGGGATTTGTCATATAATGATCTCACAAGAGGGACATGTAGTTCCAGGAGATCTTGTTGTCGGAACAGACTCACATACTTGCACCTCAGGAGCCGTAGGCGCCTTTGCAGTTGGAATAGGTACAACAGAAATGGCAGTAGTGTTTGCTACCGGCGAATTATGGTTTAGAGTTCCTGAGACTATGTGTTTTAATATTTCAGGAAATTTACCCGAACATGGATATATCTCGGGTAAAGATGTCATTTTATCGATTATAGGAGATATTGGTGTAGATGGTGCTACGTATAGAGCAATGGAATTTGATGGAAACGCATTACGAGCACTTCCATTTGATGAACGTTTTACGATTTGTAACATGAGCATAGAAGCAGGTGCTAAGACAGGAATAGTCTGTCCTGATGAAAGAACAATAGAATATATCGAGCAAAGAACCAAAAAAGTGTTTACACCATTAACTAGTGATAAAGATGCCGAATACTTAGAAAAAATCGAAATAGAAGCAGATAATCTTGAACCTGTGGTCGCAAAACCTCATTTACCGTCAAATGTTGTTACTGCAAGGGAATTAGAAGGGCAAGAAGTTGACCAAGCCTTTATTGGTTCATGTACTGGTGGAAGACTTACAGATTTGAGAATAGCGGCAAAAATACTAAAAGGAAAGCAAGTGAAAGCAAATTTCAGGCTGATTGTAATTCCTGGTACACAGCAAATCTGGTTACAAGCATTAAGAGAAGGACTTCTGGAGATCTTTGCAGAAGCAGGTGGAGTTGTTTCTACACCAACATGTGGACCATGCCTAGGTGGACATATGGGTGTGTTGGGTCCTGGAGAAAAGTGCATTTCAACAACTAATCGCAATTTTATTGGCAGGATGGGAGACAGAACAAGTGAAGTGTTCTTAGCTTCTAGTGCCACAGTTGCCGCTTCTTCTTTGATGGGAAAAATCACAGATCCGAGGGATGTAAAATGAAGGAAATTAGAGGAAAAATCATGAAATTTGGGGATAATATCGATACAGACTTGATAATAGCAGCGCATAGACTTACTTTAGGTTCAGACTATGAGAAGTTAGTTAAATATACATTTGAAAACTTTGATACACAGTTTTTAGAAAAAGTCAAAGATGGGCAGACAATTATTGTTGCCGGCAGGAATTTTGGGTCGGGTAGTTCAAGAGAACAAGCTCCTTATGTATTAAAGTATTCTGGAATAAAAGCAGTTTTAGCGGAGAGCTTTGCTCGTATATTCTTTCGAAACGCAATAAATATTGGACTTCCCGTGTTTATAGCACCAGGTATATCTAGCTTTGGAATGGATCTTGATGAATTGGTTATTACCCCTTCAACTGGCGAGGTGAAGAATCTTACTAATGGAGATAGAATAAACATGAAACCATTGCCAGAATTCTTAGTTGAGATTTTAGATAACGGAGGTATTGTAGAATATTTAAAAAAGAGTGCTTTAGTTTAAAAGGATAAAGAAACGAAAATTGTGTTTATTGGCTTAAAGATGTTCTACATCTCTCCGCTTGGCATTACAACAATTCCTTTAGTAGAGATTTCGAACGGAAAACGTTTTAAGCTATGTGCTGTAGCACGCATTTTTCTGATAACCATACTTCGTCTCAATTCGCTTTGTTCTTCTTCCAAGGAAAGGATTATTAGACCTTGTGCAACAAATTCTTCAACACCATAACGGCTAAGTCCTGGGCTATTGCTTAAAATCTCCGAGGTCATTATACTCGTCACTCCAAGTTCACGTAATAGTGCACTTAGTTTAAAAATAGACCCCCGCACTTCAGCAGACGATTCTATCCTAAGGCCAAGTCCTGAAAGAGAATCAACGGCTATTCTTTGAGCTGCAATAGTTTTTGTAGCCTTATAGATCTCTTGTGCTAACGTATTTAAATCAAAGCCTCTGCGGAGCGCCCATTCTTCACTGGATGGGAGTCCTGCTTTGCTTGAAGCAGCATCAATAATAATGAGTTTTTTTTCATTCTCTAGTTGTTCAAGGTTCCATCCAAACTGAGCAGCCTCTCTTCTAAGTTCTGCGGGTTTTTCTTCTAGAGTTACAAGGACACCAGATTCATTATATTTTTCTGCGCCAGCAACAAGGAACTGCGTGCTAAAAATTGATTTACCTGTACCAACGCCCCCTGAAATGACAATATTTGTACCTCTTATGAACCCCCCGTGTAAGATTCCATCAAGTCCAGGGATGCCTGTTTTTACCCTTTCAATTAATTTTGATGTAGTTGCCATTATTTCCCCTCTCATTATACAAGTTGATCTGTATAATCTTCGCCTTTTAGAACTTTTGTTAAAGGCCATATTTGAATCTCAGTAATATCCGTATTTTTTTCGAATACGTTTCGCAGTTCTTCAAGTTCTTTAAAATCATGGACTAATGCCAGACCAATGATAGTAGTTTCATCATCTTCAATGCCAACAAAACGTATTTCTGGTCTTTGTTTCTGCTTCTCAGCAATTTGTTGGGCACGTTCCTTCGAAATATCTGGCAGTATGTGTCCAGAAACTTTCAGACGGAAAAATGCATATTGATTTAATCCTAGACTTTCAGGAGAAATTAGAACGGTAAAGTTCTTAATAATCCCCTTATCTTTCATTCGGCGAACTCTGAAATGAATAGTAGTATCTGGTGAATCTAGTTGTCTGGCAATATCAGTAAAAGCAATGCGGGCATTACCTTGCAATATTGACAGGATTTGTTTGTCTAAATCATCGAGTTCCCATTCGTCAGATTGCAAATCTTTCCCTCACTCAACTCAATTCTCTTAACAATTATATCTGGATAGTTCATATTTCTCAATCTTATTTGAATGGTTCACATTCTCTTACATAGTGACGTTCGACTATTTAAACGTTTTTGCGAAATTCTCAAATTCCATAGAATTTTTTAGCTAAAAGTTCTGCAAATTAAAAGAGCCTTAACAAGGCTAACAAAGTTATAGTTTACGTAAGATAAGTCTATTAATCTAATCTTTATTTTTATAGTCTTTATTTATAGTTAATGCGTTTATTTAACGGAATACGAAGAAAATATTCTATGGAAATTTGACATTTCTTTCAATAAAGCATTTTTCTAGGAATACTACATTGCGAAATCTCAAAACTTCTGAGATTTCATTGTTATTTACATATTGAAAATAAAAGAGGATACTTGAAAAGTTTAACTTGACAAATATCTTTTAACTTAATCGGTGGGAAGTCCCCCTCCGACAGGTAGGGGATGAAAGCCACTGGTCTTATATAGACTTTTTGGGTATAACTAGTAATATCAGAGTCTGGTGAAGTCCATGAAACTCACACAGAAAATCAGGATCTTTCCGAATCACGCACAAAAAACTGTGCTTTGGAAACTCTCGGAAAAATGCAGACTCATCTATAACTTTGCCCTTGCTGAAAGAATGGACGCCTATAGAACTGGAGCAAAGGGTGTGAATTACCGCAAGCAGCAAAACGACCTGCCACTCATCAAAGAGCAATTCCCAGAGTATAAGTGGGTGTATTCTAAGGTCTTACAGTATGCTCTCAGGGCATTAGCTGCTGATTACGAGTCGTTCTTTGCCCTTCGAAAAAACGGGCACATCGAGGCCTGTCTCCCGCGATTCAAAGGAAAAAACTACTTCACCACTATGGTGTATAACCAGTCAGGGTTCAAGATCGAACCCGGAATGATTACCTTTTCCCACAAATACAATGATATACCACTGGAATTTACCATCCCTGACAAATTCTCTTTTGACGATACACAGGTAAAACAAGTCGCCATCTCATCACATAGAGGGCGATATTTTGTGACCATCACCTATGAGTTGGAAGAACCCCCCTTTGTAGATAACGGTCGGTATCAAGCCATCGACCTCGGCATTACCCATATCGTTACGGCAGTAAATTCCCAGAGCAAGTTCTTGATGGTGAAAAATCAGCGCCCGGACAAATATTGGAATCCGAAAATCGCCAAGGTACAATCGCGGAAGGATAAGTGTAAGAAATTCAGCAACAGATGGAAATTGCTCAATCAGATCAAACAGAAATACGAGCGGAAGCGGGATGATCAGACACGTGATTTTCAACATAAACTCAGCAGGAAACTGGTGGAGAACACCAAAGCTAACACTCTGATCGTAGGCCAGCTAGAAGTCAAATGCATGGCACAGTCGAACAAGGTGCCGAAAGCCATGAGAGCGGGGTTGAACCGCGCTACACAGAACACAGGGGCGCTGGGACGGTTCGTGCATTTTCTAACCTACAAGTCGAGGCGAGTAGGTAAAAGGACAATAGAAAGTGACGAACGAAACTCGACCAAAGAATGTTGGATGTACGGCAAACAGCACTTTATGCCAATTTGGAAACGAGTTATGAGATGTGACTGTGGTAACGTGATAGAGAGGGACAAAAATAGTGCAATCATCCTCATGAAACGTTACCTATCACAGAATGCCAAGTGGACAGGCTATCGGGTATTTCTCGATAATCTGCGACACACAGCCAAGTGTAAAACGAAAGTTTCTCCCATCGTAGGGAGTTAGGAGGACTCGCAGGAAGCCCCATCCGTAAGAGTGGGGTAGTTCACGATGAAGGGCATTTGACATTATCTAATAGATAGAATTGAAGGGTGCTTCTTTTAGAAAAAAGCACCTGGATTTAGCAAATTAAAAATTACTGTCCAAGTTACGACCCATACGAATAAGTAGGCAGGTAAGCCATTTGTCAAGATTTTAAATGGTTTTAACTGAGCTGCCTCAGGAGATTGACCTCCAGTGTAACGTATCAATAAGAGAGAAAGTGGATAAGTGACAAAAAGGGCGGCTACACCTATCACAACTCCTGGCCAATGGATTATACCAATAAAACCGTTTATAAGACCTATTACTACACCTAAGAGAACCTTCATCCAATAAATTCTACTTGAAATATCCAAGTTAATACACCACCTAACCTCCAAGTTGAGGCACGAGATAATGAAGAACGATATGTCGAATGTTGATATATTTGCAGTTTTAATGGAATGCAAAGATAGAATCAAAGATTCATGGATTGATAATATTTATCAAATTGATTCTATGTTTATTTGGAAACTTCGAAAGACCGATGAGGGCAGTTTTAATGTCCTAGTTCAGACTTCACCCTTTCAAAGGTTTCATCTCACTGAATATGTGAGAACCCCGCCAAAGATACCGCCTAATTTTTGTCACACGTTACGGAAATATTTGAGGAATAGACGCGTAATTGACATTCGTCAATATAATTTCGATCGAATAATACTACTCGAAGTAGGGCAACTGACGGATAAATATACACTCATTATTGAACTTTTCGGTCATGGGAATATACTGCTTCTTGATCCTAATGAACAAATTCTAATCGCTCGGCATTATAGGAAAATGAAAGACCGAGATGTTCTCCCAAAAAGAAATTATCAATATCCACCAAGCCGAGGAATTGACATATTCCAAATTACTAAGAATAGGTTGAAGGAAATTATAGAATCATCCACAGGGAATATTGCTCGTACTCTAACACATTTTTTCAACATCAAGAAGATTTTTGCTGAAGAGATTTGTCTCAGAGCAGAAATTGAAAAGACAACACCATCTTCGAACATCGATGATGAGCATGTTCTTGTTATAATGGAAGCGATAAAATCAATCTTCCAACCCTTAAAAGAGGGACATCTTAGCCCTGAAATAATTTACGAAAATTCTACTCCTTTTGATGTCACACCTATTCATTTAATGACGTATTCAAATTTTGTAACTAAAAAAATATCATCTTTCAACGAAGGACTAGATTTCTACTTCGGTGAGATTGAAAAATCAGAGATAGCAGAAGCAATTACTAGTCCAGCGGAAGACAAACTAGCAAAACTGGAAAGAATACGTGATCAACAAGCAAAGACAATTGAAGAACTGCAAAAATCAGAAATCGAAATGAAACAAATTGCTGAAGAAATCTATTTATATAGTGCTGATCTTCGCGAAATCTTACATACAATTTCCTCTGCGCATGATAAGAGAGTTACATGGGATGAAATACAAAAAAGGATAGAAGAAGGAAAAACGAATGGGATAAGATCAGCAGAAATGATTAAAAATATAGATCCTGCAAATAAAGCAATTATAATTACTTTAAATGAAAAAGAGATAGTTTTTCGTCTTCATCAGTCCATTGAAGAAGTAGCCTCTAACTGGTACGATTCTGCCAAGAAGACCGCTTCAAAAATTGAAGGCGCAAAGAAAGCATTGAAAAAAACATCACAAAAAATCGAGAAATTAAAGGAAAAAGGACATGACAAGGCCGAAGAAGACGTTGCTCTAAAAAAGAAACGAAAAAGAAAATGGTATGAAAAATTTCGATTCTTTATTTCATCAGATGATTTCTTAGTCCTTGGCGGTCGTGATATAACGTCTAATAAGAGCCTCTTCAAACGATATATGGATACCGAGGATTTATTTATGCACGCTGAAATGGCAGGCGCGCCCTATGTAGTAATAAAAACTGAAGGAAACGATGTACCCGAAACTACGTTAAGAGAAGCTGCACAATTTGCTGTTTCATATTCAAGAGCATGGAAAAGTGGTTTAGGCGCAGGAGACGTTTATTATGTCAAAGCAACTCAAGTTTCGGAAACCGCACCTTCTGGTGAATATATTCCAAAAGGAGGCGTTATAGTTCGTGGTGAGAGGACATTTTTAAAAAATAATCCACTAAAAATAGCTATAGGTGTTAAAATAGAGAATGATTTTGCACTACCACTTAGCGGCCCCCTTCCTGCAATATCAAATCAAACGGAAAACTATATCACTGTAGTTCCAGGAGAGATTTCTAGCGGCAAATTGGCACGACACATTAAGGAAATTCTTTTAAGACATGCAAAGGATGATGATAAAAATAAGATTAAAAAACTATCTGTGGATGAAATTACAAGGGTTCTGCCTTCAGGAAACTCTAAAATACTCGAAACGTGAACTACCACCCCTACTTGTAGGGGGATTTCCTGAGTCATCCATTCCCAGCGGGATATGTCAAACAGGCTCGATGGACAATCCCTGCCCTGATGATGATGATGATGATGATGATGATGATGATCGGTGAAACATATGGCTGAAAAGAAGGTTTTTGTAATAGGAATTGATGGTGCAACTTTTGAAATAATTAAACCCAATTTACATAAGCTTCCTACCTTTTCTAAAATAGTTAAACAAGGTGCAAGCGGATTTCTTAAGAGCACAATTCCACCGCTTAGTCCGCCGGCGTGGACCTCAATTGTCACAGGAACGAATCCTGGAAGACATGGGATTTTTGATTTCTTTGCAGAAACTTCTGATGGTTATGATCTCAAATTAAGTTACTTAAAAAAGCGGAAGGGTAAAGCAATATGGCATATATTGAATGAAAATGGTAAAAAGACAGTCATAGTGAATTTTCCGTTTACCTATCCACCTGAAAAGGTTAATGGATTAATGATCTCAGGATTGGGATCACCTGGAATGGAAAGTAATTTTACCTATCCAAATTCTTTAAAGCAGGAATTACTTGACAACGTGCCTGATTATCGTATAGATGTGGATGTAGAAGAATTTTATTTAAATCATAAATCAATCTTTGTAAATGACATTTACCATCTAACAGAAGCAAGAAAACGCGCAGTTTTATATTTAATGGAAGAAAAAGATTGGGACTTTTTTATGGTTATATTTGTCGGTTCAGATCGTCTACAACACTTTCTTTGGGACACTCATCTTCAGATGAACACATCAAAAGGAGCAATAAGGTATAATGTCATTCTCAAATATTATGAGTTGATAGATTCGATTATTAGTGAAATTCTTCAAAAACTTGATGAGAACACAATTAATTTTATTGTATCGGATCACGGGTTTCAACAAGTAAAACGAGACTTCTATATTAACAACTGGCTAAAAAGCATAGGATTGCTTCATCTTAAAAGCCAAGGCTCCTTCTCAGCATGGTTAATTAAGCATGGTTTTACTACCGAAAGTAGTAATGCTGTACTAATGAGACATGCTCACTCGAAATGGTACAAGATACTTCATAAGGTGATTCCAAAACGTCTCATTTCATTTTTTGCACTAAATTTAAGTAATATTCGTAAATATTGTGATTGGCATAAAACTAAAGCTTTTTCTTACTCTTTTACTGGTCAAGGTTTAAGAATTAATTTAAAGGGCAGAGAACAGAATGGAATAGTTAATCCAGAAGAATATAATGATTTGCGAGATTCGATTGCATTTAAACTCTCTAAACTCACTGAACCAGAAACGGGCAGAAAAATAGTATCAAAAATCTACAAACGTGAAGAAATCTATGCTGGCCCATATTTAAAGGATGCACCAGATCTATTAATTCAATTAAATGATGGGTTTGCCATGTTTGGTGGTTTCGGAAATGATATATTTAGCAATAAAAAAGATCTGGCGCAAAAATCAACGAATGAACCAAATGGACATATTTGGAAGGCTGCACATGATATTAACGGAGTTTTCATGTCATTTGGAAAAGATATACACCCTGTCCAAGTAGAGGCAAATGTTATGGATATCGCACCAACAATTTTGCACATATTGGATATACCAATTCCTCAAATGATGGATGGAAACGTTCTCAGAAACATATTTGATACTAATTCAGTTCTTTACAACAGATTAGAAAAAATCGAAGAAGAAACAAGAAAGAATGAAGAAATAGAAGATGATGAACGAGAAATACTTACTAAAGAGGAAGAATTAGAAATCATGGAACGATTAAAAGGCTTAGGATATATGTGAGCGCTTTAATAACACTATCAGGAAAAATCACAATCATTAAAAAAACAGCTAATTGCTCCATCATTCATTAAGAAAATAAATATTTTGAAAAAGAAGAAGAATAGTTGATCTAGTTTTTAGTATTGGTTAATGGCAAACCGTTCATGTATGTTATTGGGAATTTAACATGATTGTTGCTAATTTAGCAGCAGATATTTCAATTCTATCTAATAAAGAACTAATTTGATTTGACGTCTGCAAAGTTGTATAGATAATAAGAATACCAAGATAATTAGGTCCATAGATCTTTTTTAAGATGATACTACCATTATTGAAGTCTAAAATTGCTGCCTTCATTTCGCCAAGATCAGGAGAACCATGTCCCTCTGTTGCTATTGCTAAAACTGAGGATGCCATAGCACTTATAGTGATTTCAGGCATATCTTCAGAAAAGTTATTGACTATAGGTAATCCAACAGTACTGACAACGGCACTATCCGTGATCTCTTCACCATCGATCAGTTCATCAAGGAGTGCCTGAATTTTCTGTTCTTGGCTTGCTTTTGATTCTTTTTTCTTTTTCTTTGCCATAGGGCGAGTCTCCTGGAGCGGGGCGATCCATACATCCGATACTTAGATTAATCCATTCCGATACTTAAATATTTTATCGCTAGGAAGCACTTTAATCGAAGAACGAGGAGTTAGCGATCGGTATGTACACTAATCTAATGAAATATTAAAAAAATATAAATACCACCACAAAGATGGAACAAGGTTAATTAAAAAACTAGACAGGCTGACCTGCCTCTGCAAATTTGATGTTTTCCTCAAGTAATTGTCTTAGTATATCGACAAGTTTACTTAAAGGTACTCGGATTTGTTTCATCGAATCGCGGTCACGTATTGTAACGGTATCATCATCTAGAGTTGTATAGTCAATTGTTACACAATAAGGACATCCGATTTCGTCAGCACGTGCGTATCTCCTTCCAATAGATCCAGCCTGATCATATATAGCATTAAATCCATCATCTCTTTTTAATTGAATATAAATTTCCCGTGCCTTTTCTGGCATCCCATCTTTTCGCATTAAAGGATATATTTGAACCGAAATTGGAGCTATCACGTTAGGAAATTGAAACCATATCCAATCTCTGTCAACACCTTTTTCTCTGAAACAGTGCTCTAAAATACAGTGAAGGCTTCTATCAACTCCGAATGACGGTTCGACTACATGTGCAACAAGTTTCTCGCCATCTTGTACCTCAATACTGAGGTCTTCACCGCTATGTTTGGCGTGAGTGCCGAGATCATAAGCTTGACGATACGCGTTACCAACAATCTCGATTATTTGGGACTTTTCTCCTCTTGGCAGTTCTATCTCTAGATCCCAGTTGCCAGCTGAGTAGTGTGGAGTCTCCTCAGGTTTCATCTGCCTAAACCTAAACTTATCCCATGGTATTCCAGCACGTGAATAGAAAACGGTTTCCTTTGCTAGATAATAGGCAAAATATTGGTTCGGCAAAATATTCTGCTTTACGGCTTCGTCTGCAGTTATTTCTAGGATTTCTTGTGGTTCCTTATCTTGACCTTCTCTTGTCAAAAGTCTTAACTTAACATCTTTAATTTCGGCAAAATTGGGTTGGTCATTTAGAGTTGCTGGGTCTACAAACATTTCGATTTCCATTTGTTCGAATTCTCTAAGTCTTATAAGACCCTTTCTGGGCGAAATCTCATTTCTATAAGAACTCCCAACTTGGGCAATACCAAATGGAAGTTTTGCCCTCATACTGGTAGCCGTTCTCTTGAAGTCTAAGAACATTATCTGTGCTGTTTCAGGGCGGAGATACGCTACTTTGCCTTTTCCTCCACCAACCTTTGTGGCCAACATTAGATTAAAAATCGTCACATCAGCTAATTCAGAATCGCAATTTGGGCACTTTATATTATTCTCACGAATAATTCGAGTTAATTCCTGCTCATCCAATCCTTCAACAAATTGTCCTGTAGCATCTTCGATAACATGGTCAGCACGGAATTCTGTTTTGCATTCAGGACACTCTACTATTGGATCTACAAAATGGTCAACATGGCCAGATGCCTTTAAAACTTCAAAAGGTAAAACGGTTCCTCCACTCACTAAGTAAACTGGAGGATTAATCTCTGTTTTGACAAAGTATCGTAACCAAAAATTGATCAAGTTTTCTCGTAGGAAGCTTCCTATTGGACCGAAATCATACACTCCCGCAAAACCGCCATAGATTTCAGCAGTTGGGAAGACTAGACCCCTTCTAAGTGATACCTCCATTACTTTATCAAGCGTAGATCGTTTTTCGCTCAATTTTAACACCTCACGCTCTTTTTCAAGAAACGAGATCTTTGAATATTGATATGAAAACAATAAATGTTCATTTAGCTATATAACTTATAAACCATTTTATTGACGACACGTTTTCATTTAAACCTTTTTTAGATTTTAAAAAGAAAAAGTTCCATTTGGGTATTATTATGGACAACTTACAGAATTTCAGATATTTTCTCTACTGCACGTTTCATTTCTAAAAATATTAGCCCTAATTTCGCCCCTTTTATTGTGCTAACAGTTAACACCGCATTTTCTCCAGCACCGCTCGCAATCACGTGTCCATCTTTTCCTTCTACAAAAATTCTTTCTAATTCACCTTTGCCAAGCTCAATCGCTGCTCTTTCGCCTAGCGAAAGCATTGCAGCAGTCATAGCAGCAATTCGCGTTTCGTCAATGTCGCCAGGAAGGTCACTAGTTATAGGTAATCCTTCCACGCTAACTATTGCTGCCGCTTCTATTGATGCAACTGTTGTTCTAAGCTCCTTAAGAATTCTTAGTAATGCACCTTCTTTTTCCTCCATGAAGTCACTTCCTTAAAAACCCATTTTGATTTCTGAAACAAGGTTTATTTATAAAATGAAATGCATGTTAAATACTCCACATTGAGGTAATCTAGATCTTCACATTTAACTTTATCGGCGAGAAGGACTCTTCACTGAAACCTAACTTTACAGTTTACTGAAAAGCGGAGAACTCTTCTTAGGACGCCATTCTTTTTTTATCTTCAATTTCATGAAGATTTTGCGATAAAATTTCACGTGCAAGGGACGTGAACGCATTTTTAATTCCTATTCCTTTTATTGCAATAGTTTCGTAAACTGGATATTTTACTAATTCAAGTTCTGCTAAAATCGCCTTCTTAGTTAGAGAATCTGGAGCATCTCGTTTATTTAGCATAATAACCATTGGGAGTTTACTATCAAGTTTGTTATTAACATATTCTCGTATTTCATCAGCACTGAATTTATTATCAGGCATCATCTTTCGAGAACTGTCAACAACGAAAATAATTCCATCAGTGCCCTTTAAAACTACATTTCGCTGATGTTTATGACGTTTTTGGCCTGCAACTGTATATACATCAAAAATAACATTGGAGTCAGACATTAATGTTGTATAGTCGAAATATAGAGTGAAACCGTTTGGATCGTCGACTGAAGTAAAACCGCCTTTATTATAACCCTCGACATTTTGATGTATCCATTTAAGTGCAGTAGTTTTTCCTGAAGGTGATGCACCCACGAAGACAATTTTGAAATGTATCCTCCCTGACGCATCTTTTTTCATGATAATCCTCTGTCCGCCTCTTGAGTAAACTAAATCAGGCTTAAGTGTTAAAAACAGAGTGAGAACTAGAAATAAAGCAAATATAAAAAGGTAAAAGATTTAGAATTTCTCTAATTCTTTGAGAGCAGCCTCAAGTTCTTCTTTTTCTGCAAGTTCCTTCGTTGTTTCGGGTGTTGGCGTAGGTGCTGCTGTTGGTTTCTCGGCAAGGAACTCATCTAAGATTTGTTGCAGTTTGTCGGATCCTTTCTTGATGACAAGTCGAACCATTCCAATGTTGACATCGGCTTCGGTAATCACGCATAAGACGCCTTTTCCACAGCTTGCTGCAAATATTTTGCCGTCATCAAATTCGGAAGTCACAATCTTTAGTTCGCCGATATCCAGGTTTTTACCTTGTTCTTCACTAGCACAAAACACTGCACTGGCGATGGCCCCAATTCCGTCGATATCTACCGGGTAGTAACTAAACTTGCTTACATGTGCAATTGTGAGACCTGTCCTGTCTACTAAAATGACTTTCTTAATGCCGCTTTCGCTCTTTATAATCTTACTAAGGATTTCATCAAATGCTTTAACATTTAGCATCTTTAATTCACTTCTTGAGATTTGATAAAATAATTATCTTATGATTAAGATTCGAAACATTACTATATAAAATCTTTCTAGTAGGTTTCTCCACAATCTGTTCGTGCATCAAAGTATAGATCATTTTAATAATCTGTATACGAATTCCAGTGAGATACTACGCTTTTCTCTTGTCCTTTAAAACAATCAATATATATGTTTCTTCTGGTGCAACTAGTACCTCGCCGCCTTTCGTGTCTATCGTGAAGAAATTTAAGTTCTTCTCATCTAATTCGGTTACGATTGATTTTGCTTTTCCAACTAGTGAAGTAATTAATGCGGCAACTTTTTCTGTTTTATCAGTATCGAGCGTTGAACTAATAGGGAGTCCTTCAGAATTAGTTACAATAACTCCCCTCACGCCTTCATGCGCCTTCAGTTTCTTCAACGTTGATTGAAAAACTTTTTGACTAATCAAATAATGGCCTCCGAAGTATTTTCGGATGTCAGTGGTTTCTAGAGATTAAGTCTCTATAGATTATAGATCAAATACTTCCTTAATAAGTGTTTTCTTCCTTTTATATTTAAGACGTTTAGAGATCTGAATATTAGTTCCCCGCAGTTTGTAATCATCAGAAAAAAATCTGATCGCAATAGAATCAAAAAAATACATGCAGGGTCATCTTACAGAGGAGTGATAAAACTTGCATGCAATTAAAATTATCTCATTATAACCTCACTCAATCTGTATATTCACTAAAAGGGAACCAAAAAATACAACCGAAAAATGTTTTAAACATGTGAGTTTTATTATCTTAGTAGATTCATTAGACTAGAATCGCTTTGGTGATAGATGATGGTTACTGAGAAATTGAAAAAGAAGATAGAAGATCAATTGAATGATGTTATGGAAAATATTCCCGCCATCGAAGGCTTAATCGCGTTTCGTCCAAAAAAAGGTGAAATTCTAGCGGGCCAGACACTTACAGAATTAAATCACAATGAAATCATCGAATATGCAATGGCTATTGTTAATGGTGCTAGTTCATTAGGCAAGGCAGTAGATAAAGGTAAGATTGGTGAAATTGATATTGATTGCGAAGAGGGATTTGCTGTTGTCATAAATTCTGGAGATATTGCTCTTACAGCACTGGCAGGACAAGACGCACGGGCAGAGTTGGGCTTACTCAGATTAAATCTAAAAACTGCGCTGGAAAATATAGCAAAACTTTTAAAATAAGATTCCTCGCAAAACGATCTTTTTGATTTTGGTTTTGATTTGAAAACATATTAATTTCATAAAAAAGATCGGAACTTCTCTCTTCTTCCTTCAATTTTTGAAGAATAGTAGAAATGAAATTTGATTTTTGATTTGTTTTATGGAAAACAGTTATGGAAAAAAATTGTGAGAGGAATTTTTAATCGCAATTTTAAGTTTCTTCTCCGTATCTTCTGCGTTTTATTCCGATAGCAATTAACGAGATAACTGTAAACGCACTCACTGCTAAAGTTCCTAAACATAAGGGTCTTACTGTGGGCTCTTCTGTTGTTGTTTCATTTGTTGGTTGAGTTTCTTCCTTATCTTCTGATTCTGCAGAAATAGTAAATTTACACTCGCCATCGCCTTTTTCTCCAATTAACGAGATTATAAATACACCATCAGGTGATTCGAACTCATTTCCATCTTGTTGAGCATTAACTGTATCGGATAATGTACTAGATACACCTAGGGATTCGCCTTCGTAAGAAGCTTGGGCTATGAACGAGAATTCGAGATCCTCTCCAGCTTGACCGGCATCAGCAGTAAGAAGCGCATGTTCGCTAGTAGATTCTAAGATATCATAAAACTGTTCACCTTCACCGCTCTCCTCTCCACTTACAAATGGATAAAGCCTCATTTGGTACATATCGACATCTTTGGATGTTTTTAACTTTACTGTGATCTCACTACCGGTATAACCTGACGCATCAAACCAAAATGCGTAGTAAGTGTGAATGGTTTCTTGATGTTCTATTAAAACTTCATATGAATTTCCTAATTTGGCAACTTCTGCTAAAAAGATCTTCGCTCCTTCATCGCCACCTGAATCGTCTTTGTCGTTACGTACTCTAATTTTATATTCACCGTCTTCACCTGCTTTGAATGTGATTTTTTCTAACATTCCAGCAGCCCTTGTACTTACTATCAATGCTTCGCTTTTGCCAGGTTCGTACACTTCAATGTCATAATCAGTGTTTGTGGCTATAAAGGCTCCGTAAACAAATACGACATATTCTCTATCTTTTTCTAAATCATATTTGAAATTTTTATTTTCTCCAACATCTGAAGTGGCATCGTAGGGCAAGCCGACTACGTTGGTTCCATCAAATTTGGGGGAATCCATTGTCGTAATTCCATTGGGTAGGGAGTTCACTTCTGCACTGGCTTTTAATGAGGGGGAACTGACTGTTAACAAAGCAACTAAAAAGAAGGAAAGTATCACAACGTTCTTTGCATTCATGTTTTCACCCATAATATTGACTCGACATACCTTCTTATATATCTATCATCTTAATATGTTCATGTCTATTAATTATTACTTATGATCTTAATTAAACCATTCTTTCCTGTAAAGGGTGAGGGCAAGAAGTTCGAGGCAACCCTGAAGGTAGCATTTGAAGACGCCTCTGAACTTTAAGAGCCAACTCCTCAAAAAAACTGTGCCTGTTCTCGCAAGTATTCACGTGAACATCGCCTTTAGGGTACTTCAGAGTGGTTGACCACCTTGTGACTATGATGCTGTTTTTTGTTAATCATCCCTTTATAGGTCCTGTAGTTATTAGTATTAAGTACCACAATCCTGTTCATAACCTTCTCAATTTCTTTTGAACGTTTTTCTTCGTCAGATTCCGAAGCACAGGAAGCCTTACCTCGTTCTCTGGTGTTCTTCTGTTTTCTCCTCTTCTCTCCAGCCATAACGTATATCTCGTCAATTTCACGTATGCCCTCAAGTGTAACATCCTCGACCGGTTTAGAAGCCAAACCCTGAACTTTGTGAACGAAGTCGAGGACAGAATAATAATCTCTATACAATTACCTGGCTATCTGTGCCGTGGTCTTTGCCGCCATCTCCGTGATGATGTAAAAAATCTCTTCAGGGGGAGTGGCGATGTTCGAACACCATTCCTGTCAAGTTGTTGAAGATAGTCTCGCATCCGTTGTAATAATATTACTGAGCCCCTTTTGGCCTCTTTTCCTTTTTTTATCGTCTCCTTGCTCCCACAGTGCAGGCACGTAACGCCGCCTCCAGACTTGCTTCCGGACCTAACTTCACATAGATACTTGAAGCAGGCCTCTCCGTCGGGTAGGCAGACTTTCCTCACGCTCTCCTTGTCAATCATCTTTACACCCCCACTTTTATTGTATCCAAGATTTAAGTAATATCTTACGGGTAGCTAAGCAAGAACGCACCAACACTTTAGCGTGGTGATGAATGGCGTTGGTTATATATAGTTTTTTAGTGAGACTATGAGTACCTATGATGCGTAGGGAATTCACCCCTGTGGACATCGAGACCTCCGTAACCCGCAAGGAGATCGAGTCTGGTGATTGAAGCAAGAAGACTCATAGCTTCAGCATGAGGTAGCTCACTTTACAGACAACTGGTTGGGGAGGGGATGAATTGCGTTGTTTTTTTCACTTTCGCAGTTTCTTTTGACTATACTGATGGATATCGAAGGGAACGTAGGGATACACTACCTCTGGTAGGATCACAAACGATAACGTCCCTGTGGGAAAGGATATTCAAGTGTCTCGTTAGTAAAGGGACGAGGACATCCTTAGACACCCCGAACTGTCGATAAACTGATTACTTGTGTTTAACCGTGTTGAAAGAACGGTCGATGAGGGCAGAAGCAACCTGCTTTAGTGAGTAGTAGTTCACGAGGCTGTATTTAATGTTTTGATTTCCTTCATATTCCCATTTCCATTATAAATACCCAGAACTAGTGGCCCAGTTCGGTTTGGAGAAATGGATCCCCCAAAATAGTTTCAGTTTCTTAGTATTGAAAGAATAAAAAAAATAAAAAGATAGAGTGGCGCTAGGTTACGAGTTCTTATGGAACATTAAATGATGCGCTAACTGAGTCGCCTGCTTCAGTGTTAATTGTAACTGAAATTGGCGCGCTAAGATTGTCGTCGCCACTACCAGGATCGCCATCAAGAATACATCTTAATTGGACGCTTTCTCCAGCGCCTACAGTAAGGGAAAAGCTAGATGCACTCCCAGACTTGATAAGTTCTCCTGTTCCTGCATTATAAATCGCAATCCAGCCTGTACTGTCGGTTGTGGTCGAATCCCAAGTCTCATCATCGTCTTGCACTTCCATATAATCAACAGTTGCCTCTTGGCCGCCAGTGTTTTGAATAGTGAAAATCAAAACGTGCTCAGGGTTGCCGTCACCACCACTGTCATTACCCGTGCCAGTGGCAGTTTCAACGTCAGAAGCTTGGTTGGTGGCTGTAGCACCTGACATTCTTATATTTGCTTGGGTAACACCACCGAGTATCCCTTGCGTGTATGCAAACACAGTAACACTTGCAGCTACGGCAATGGCAATTAACAAGATCACTGCAATCACTGGAGATACTGCTTTCCTAGATTTCATCATCCTTTTCATCTTGAGAAGAGTCTTTCTCAATAAATCTCCACCTTTTTCGGTTATGAGTTGTTTGTGTGTTTTTTTTTGATCCAACTCTCTTATGTCTTATGACATAAGAGAATTAAGAGTCTATCTACTTTACAGATAGCAATTTTTCGTTTATCAAACTCCTCAATAATAATCACTTCAAAGCTTAATTATATTTTTTTTGGTAAATTGACTAAAATGTTATGAAAAATTCGATGCCTTACGAAGATTTTCACGAAGGATAGAGTCAAATCTAAAAAGTCTTATAAAATAAGTGCACTTTTGATCAGCAATATACTAGAAGAATCGCAAATCTTTTGGAAAAAAGGATGAAAAGTAATTTGGCATTATCAGATAAACTTAAGCTTTTCAAGACTTAGAGATTAAATTGGCACAAGACCGATATCGGCGTGTCCTGCAGTTTTTACAAATAGTCTTACGGGTTCATAAATTCATTTATTCTGCATTCATCATATTATTTTTCGCTTTACTCTTTCAATGAAGTGATTAACCTTTTCATCAAAGTGTATCTTTTTTAAAAACTGATTTACGAGTATCCCTATTATGGGTTACAGAGGTCTCAGGTCCACAGGCGTCAATTCCCTATGCCCCGTATATAATCAATTACTCAAGGTGACATCCCTGCTCTATAGCCAGTCTGGAATTACTGCGGTTCATCTCCCCCGTGAACCGGGGAGACTTCTCGCTTGGCTACAAGTAAAATGTACATCGAAGACTTATATAAGACTGAACTAGTTTTTAGGCATCTATTCTCCAAAGTATAAAGAACAAAAATAATAAAGAGGATTGTGAATAAAATAATAACGTGATGGTACTATGAATAGCTACTCCAACAAATTAAAAGCTATTATAAAATCGAAAAAAGCTGTCTCCCCAGTAATTGCAGTCATCCTACTTATAGCTATTGCCGTAGCTGCAAGTGTTACTGTGTTTGCATACACGCAAGGGATACTCGGTAGTGTTACCCAAGCAAAGGTAGAGGTTCTTGATGTCACAATGTTAGATGGTGATACAATATTCTTCACTATACGGAATACAGGTGGGCAATCAGTAACAATTGATGTAGATACTTCCATCATAGAATATGATGGAAGTGAGCGGACTCTAAGTACTGTTAGAGAAACTTCCACAGGGACAATATATTACGATGCTTCAACTGATCAGGATTTCGTCGTTCCGGTAGGAGACTCCTTAACTATCGATGTGACTATAACTGATAATGTTTTTGCAGCAAACCAACCTGTTACAATAACTCTCTATGACACTCAAAATACGCAGGTATTTAGCGGAACATATATACTCTGAACTCCATGTGCTTATAATTCACAAATTCAGTGCTTTATACTCCAATGGGGAATTGCCTCATTACATCCTTTTTTCATCCTATCAGTTCAATAGTTGGCAAGGGGTAAATTTGAAGCAGACTTTGTGAATTTGTGACTACCTTCTCTCTCTCGGAAGGGACTTCCCGCCGTCTACGTTAAATGTGTATTATATCCATTTCTTCAATAATACTATTAACTCTTTTCTCAAAGGTTATTTTTCTAGTTTGATTAATTTTCGCGAGACTTATAGTAGTATCTTTGCATAAAGAAGGGCAAGAAACATTGCCACTGATGCCTAAAAGGTTTTTGTATTTAGTTAATTTTTCTGCATCAAGAGAAATTAAGGGTCGATATATGGGCAGTTTTACGCTGGTATCAACCAAATTATAGATTTTAGATTTTTCTGGGCAATCTAACAGATCACCTGTCACTATGCCTTTCATGTCAAATTGTTTACATAAATGCTCTGCAATTTGTAATTGTAATTTCCTGCAAAAAAGGTATAATGATTCCTTGGGAATCAATTGCTTCAATTCTTCGAGGATTGCTGTAAAAGGAACTAAAAATACTGAAAATTCAGAGGGAATAAATGTTTTTAGCGCTGATAAATAAGGAATTTTTTCGGGAAGATTACTGCTATTCAGCGAATTATGGATATTAAAGATTATAGGAACAGGCTCACAGCCTCTTTTCATTATTAAGAAGGCTGCAATCCAGCCTAACTCATCACACGAGATTATAATCGCAATTTTTCCCTGAGTGCCAGTAGGCATACCTCCTACTGCACTTATTACTTCATGAAATAGGTATGCCATTTCATGTCTAATTTCAATAAAAATTTGCTTGTCGGGGGTATTTAAATTTACAGAAACTCCCTTTCCAGACATTTGATCGAGTACTGCCGCGCCAGCCTTGATAGAGATATCCTCTGAAGTAAAGGGATGTGTACCAACTCGCCTAGTAGTAATTCTAAAAGAATCGCCTGCATCTAAGATTTCTTCTGCGACCTTTCTGGAAGTTTTACAGATCTCATCTACATCTGAGTCAACTATTATTGCTGGGCTTGTCGAAACAACTCCAAACACGTTCGAAACAGTTTTGCTTATCGCTTTTGGGTTTTTACCATATATGTAGATCCTACCATATTTGCGAATGATTTCTTTTACGTCAAGTTCTTCTTTTTCAAGTTTTATTCTGATGTTATCTGTAAGTATTTTTTCCATCCATTTTCTAGTTTGTTTTCCTTTAATTCCAATTTCTCCAGAATATCTCACAATAACAACATCAAAGTTCATTAAATCACAAAGATAGTTTTTTAGATAAATTTCATAAACATTTAAGAAACAACCTCTAAAAGATTTTGATGAGATACTAGTTATGTTTGTATGAGTGTCTCACAAGAAGACCCCCCCCAACTAGTTGGGGGATGAAGTGCGT
>NZ_JAHPYX010000059.1:0-3543 GCF_019058535.1 Candidatus Borrarchaeum sp. | reverse complement strand
GCTCTATCCATCACCGAATAATATAACCAAAGTTCATTTCCTTTAAGTAAAGGGGAAGGTGTATCTAACGCGATCTCGCTTTTTATCCCGGGCATAATATCATTTTTCTCTTCAGGACCGTTGATAAGAATTCTCTTTATAGTCGTATTCTCAAAAAATGGAGAAGAGTCCCAGGTTAAACCTATATATTGTTTGTAAGGGAACGGAACCGAATAAATTGAAGCCGCAGGTAAAAGATAATGTTTATTATTCAACTTAAAGTAACCAGGACAAAATAAAGACTCATCCCACGTTCCTTTAACTCCATTCAGGTGAGTTAATGGGTTTTTTATCCAGCGTTCAGCTTTAATACGCCTAGTTTCTGAAATTTCTAATTTTAATGCACCTATTCGTCTATACAAATATCTTGGCCCGAATATCAAGCGTTGAAACATTCTATTTGTTACGTTGCTGTAAAAGACCAGATATTCTTCTTGGCCCAAACTAACTACGGAGGGACCCATATCTATGGAGCTTCCTTCCCAATGGTATTTTGGTTTAATTAATTCTTTAACGAAACTCCAAGGGCCTAGCGGATGATCTGCAACAGTTATACCTAATCTCCTACCACCTTTTTTCATGCGGAAAGCAAATGTCATCCAATATTTACTTGCTGCTTTAAATACAGCTGGAGTGAGAGATTCATTGCCTACAGAAATTAAAGGATTTTCGGTGTGTTTTACGAAACGTACTCCATCTAAACTTATTGCAACACCTATTGATGCCTTATTCCATCCTTCTGATGAACCTGTGTAATAAAAATAATATTTCATGTCGTCAGGTTCTTTGAATATACATCCAAAAGTTGAAGCCCCTATATCAAAACCCAGGTTTGATGGTTCTAATATAACACCTAGATGGCTCTTTAGTTTGATCATTGCGATTTCACTGCTCGTAGAAGTATATAAACTTGGAGCGTTTTTTCTGCAATATCTCAATTTAACAAATTTTATAAGCTGTGAGTAGGTTTATAATTAGGAGATACAAATTTCTGAATGCCTTAAGATCATCGTAAATTCTCTTCCATCTAAAAACAGCTTCCCTTTGTTTCATATTCCTTCAGTAAAAGCCATCGTAACATACCAGTTTTCCAAATCATACACAAACTCTTTGTTTAAATTATGGTTCAAGATTTTGACTACCATCTTCTTGTGCTTTTGTGTTAGCAAAGCTATGAATCCATGTGTCTTCAAAATGCTTACATATTTTTCAGAGAATCTGTTTTTAACAAACCATAGATTCACGGATAGTACTCCTTTGTTCTTAAGAAACTGAACAATGTGCTCAATTAAGACAAACAAATCATCTTCATATCCCTCTAGTCCTAAAATGTCGACAATGTGTCCCTTCTTGTGACCATTGCGAATATCTATAACAACATAACCAGTAATTTTGTTGTCTCTCTCACACACAAATACATGGTGAGGTATAACTGGATTTTCTATGAAACGCCAACTTACATATCGTCGATCTCTTTTTATCGTAATGCACTTATTTTCAGCAAAATACTTATTCCAAAACTGATCGAACCTATCGTCTAAGTCACGTCCGGTAATCTGCCTTACTGTAATTTCTTGATATTTTTTCAATTTTGGTTTTCTATGGAAAAGGTTCAGTGTTCTGAACTTATAATAGATTTTCGACACGAAAACAAGGAAGTTCAATAAATGCTTATTCCTGATTTGTGGAGCAAAGCGATCATGGATTACCTTCTTAACATCTATTGGCAAGGTCAAAATAGTTAGAGGGAAGGTAAGAAAGTGATATCCTACTCTAGCATGAGCTTTAACTGTGGCCTCACTTGGAAATCCCCAAATCATATCTATTTGTTCCTTCATGGCGGTATCAAAAATACTTTCAACTAGTTTTCCCCAGATTCTTACATCTTTCTCTTTAAAGCCGAATTTTTGCGCGATATTGCCGCGATAATTAGGAGATACTACTGCTCCTTCAGCCTTACCTCCGGTTATAATGGTTTTCTCGAAAGTCATTTCCATAGGTAACGTTGCATAATGTCCTATAATTCTCCCATTATGTTCAGCAAGCAGTATAACAGCTTGGCCGCTTGGGCACGTCATGTACTCCCATTCCCAAAAGTCGCACGCTTTATCTAAATTATAATGCTTCCAATAAGGTTTCATTAAGTCGATGATTGTTTTTTCATCGCCCTCTTTATAGCGACGAACGATCATTGCGTTTTTCTCTTCAATGTTATTCATCTTTTTCACTCAATTTCAGGACATACAAAAATTTCTAGGTGGAACTTCCCTTTACCTCTTTTCTTAATGCTCTGCGGAGTACCTTGCCGACACCTGTCATTGGAAGTGCTTCTCGAAATTCGATGATTTTAGGTATTTTAAATTCTGCAATTTTTTCTTCGCAGAATTTTATTATTTCATGGTCTATAGCGCTCTGTCCTTCTTTGAGAACAATATATGCTTTTACCTTTTCACCTGTATATTCATCAGGAATACCAATAACCGCCGCAGATATTACCTTTGGATGTTCGTATAACACTTCTTCTGCATCCCTAGGGTATACCTTAAAACCGGCAACATTAATCATGTCTTTCTTCCTGTCTACGATAGTAAAATATCCTTCTTCATCCATTGTCGCAATATCACCTGTATGAAGTTCACCGTTTACTAATGCCTTTTTTGTTTCTTCTGGATTTTTCCAATAGCCTTGCATTACCATAGGACCGCTAACCACCAATTCTCCTCTCTCATCGACAGGTACATCATTTCCATTTTCATCGACAATTCTTGAAAAACAGTCGATAACTGGAATGCCTATTGAACCACCCTTTTTTCGTGCGATTGGGCTGGTATGAGTAACTGGAGACGCCTCTATGAGGCCATATCCTTCCAGGAGATTACATCCCGTCTTCTCAGAAAATTCTTTCATCACTTGAACAGGAAGAGATGCACCACCAGAAAGCGCAAAGCGAAGTGAACTCAGGTCGTATTTTTCAAGTTCTGGATAGTGAAGGAGCGCAATGTACATTGTTGGTACGCCCGAGATGAATGTTAGTTTATAGTTGGAGATCGCCTCAAGCACCTTTTTGGGGTGAAATTTGGACATCAAAACTATTGTTCCTGCGTTGAGAAGTGTTGCATTCATAGCTACTGAGAGACCGTAGATGTGGCTGAGAGGGAGGACAGCTATCGTGCGCTCCCTTCCCTCTTCAAAATTAAACCATTTTACAGTCACTAGGGCGTTCGACACAAGGTTAAAATTCGTGAGAAGGGCACCTTTCGGTGTGCCAGTCGTGCCCCCCGTATATGCTAAAACGGCAATATCTTCTGCTTTGATATCAACTTTTGGAGGTTCTTCCTGTGTTGTAGCAAGCAACTCGTAAAAATTAAAGGTGTTTGGAACAGGTTCTTTTCCAATGACAACTATATTTTTTAGAGACGTTTCCTCTAGAATATTCTTCACAATAGGATATAGTCCATCCAAGACAACTATGGTTTCGGCTTCCGAATCCTTAAGCAAAAACTT